>CAYQRS010000032.1:5378-12478 GCA_964419825.1 uncultured Eubacteriales bacterium | reverse complement strand
GTCTTGTCGGCAACACCTCATCGATTGACACGGAGCTGATTGAGGGGCTTGATATTGTTGACTGCGTGAAGCGCATTTCTGAGCCTTTCAAAAATGCAAACCGCAAATTTCATCCGAAGGACAGCGTTATCGATTGCGGAGGCATTAAAATCGGCGGCGGCAATTTTGCCGTCATCGCAGGACCTTGTTCGGTCGAAACGGAGGAACAGGTGCTTGAAATTGCCAAAAGTGTCAAGGCAAGCGGTGCTTCCCTGCTCAGAGGCGGTGCATTTAAGCCACGCACCTCGCCATACGATTTCCAAGGCTTGAAGGCTGAGGGCATCGAAATTCTGCTCGAAGCAAAAAAAGAAACGGGTATGCCGATCGTTACCGAAATTATGAACGCAAACCATTTGGATATGTTCAGCGAGGTTGATGTTATCCAAGTCGGTGCAAGAAATATGCAGAATTTTGAGTTGCTCAAGGAGCTTGGCAGAACAAACAAGCCGATACTGCTCAAGCGTGGTCTTGCCAACACGCTCAAGGAGCTTTTGATGAGCGCAGAATACATTATGGCTGGCGGTAACGAAAACATTATTCTTTGCGAAAGAGGTATACGCACCTTTGAAACTTACACACGCAACACCCTCGATTTATCCGCCGTGCCGATGCTCAAGGAGCTGACACATCTGCCAATCGTTGTTGACCCAAGCCACGCCTGCGGCGTTTCAAAGCTTGTTAAGCCAATGGCAATGGCCGCCGTTGCGGCAGGCGCAGACGGCATTATGATTGAGGTACATAACGACCCTCAGCACGCACTTTGCGACGGTGCGCAATCACTCACGCCGAGCCAATTCGACGAAGTTGCCAAGAAAATTTTTGCAATCAAGAAAGCTATTGAGGAATGATATTATGAAAATCGGTATTTGTGGACTCGGTTTAATCGGCGGCTCACTTGCAAAGGCATACAAAAGGGCTAACGAAACCGTTTACGGTTATGACATCAGCAACGCTGTTACGGATTACGCTGTTATGGCGGGAATTATCGACGCTCCGCTGACAAATGAAAAAATTTGCGAATGTGATTATATTTTTGTAGCACTTTACCCCGAAGCTGTGGTAAAATATGTTGAGGAGATTGCGCCGAACGTTCGCAAGGATGCAATCGTAATTGACCTTTGCGGCACAAAGATGCAGGTTTGCGACCCCTGCTACAAAATTGCCGAAGAGCACGGCTTCCACTTTGTCGGAGGTCATCCGATGGCAGGCACGCAGTTTTCGGGACTTAAATATGCAAGAGCAAATCTTTTTGACGGCGCACCGATGATTCTTGTGCCCAAGCCCAACGAGGATTTGCACCTTTTGGCTCAAATCAAGGCAACACTTGTGAAGGCAGGCTTCGGCAGTGTCACGCTGACAACACCGCAGATACACGATGTTAACATCGCTTACACCTCACAGCTTGCCCATGTTGTCAGCAACGCCTATGTCAAAAGCCCCCGTTCAAAGGTTCACAAGGGCTTTTCCGCAGGCAGTTACAGGGATTTGACCCGTGTCGCTTGGCTGAACGAAAAAATGTGGACTCAGCTTTTTATGGCAAACAAAGATAATCTTATTGAAGAAATTGATTTAATTGCCGAGAATTTGAAAAAATACTCCGATGCTCTCAAAGACGGCGATGCTCAAAGGATAGAAGAGCTGTTGCGTGAGGGACGACTTATGAAAGAGGCGGTTGACAGCGATGACGATAATTGATGTTAAAGCAAGCACGGAATATCAAGTTAAAATCGGTCAGAACATTCTGCAAAGCATCGGCAAGGAGATGGCGGAATTAAACCTCAAAGGCAAGACGATGATTGTCAGCGACGATAATGTTGCGCCGCTTTACCTTGAAACGGTCAAAAGCAGCCTGCTTGAATTCGGCTACGAGGTTTTTTCGTTTATTATCCCTCACGGCGAGGGTAGTAAAAACGCCGAAAATTTAATTGCTCTGCTTGAAGCTGCCGCAGAAAACAATCTTTCACGCAGTGACACCTTCATTGCGCTCGGCGGCGGTGTTGTCGGCGACCTTTGCGGCTTCGGTGCGGCAACATTTTTAAGGGGAGTTAATTTTGTCCAGATACCGACCTCGCTATTAGCGGCTGTTGATTCATCGGTCGGCGGCAAAACGGCAATCGACCTTAAAGCAGGTAAAAACCTTGCAGGTGCATTTTATCAGCCGAAGCTTGTTCTTTGCGACACTCATGCGTTTTCCACCCTGCCACCCGATGAATTTGCAAACGGTATGGCAGAGGTTATCAAATACGGTATGTTTTGCGATAGCGAATTTCTTGACCTTTTGAACCAAGAAAACGACTGCGAAAGAACTGTTGCCCACTGCGTTAAAATCAAGGCACAGGTTGTTGCCGCCGATGAATTTGACAAGGGCGAAAGAATGATACTCAATTTCGGTCACACGGTTGCGCACGCAGTTGAAGCATTGAGCGGTTACACGGTTGCGCACGGCTGTGCTGTTGCAATCGGTATGGCGGTAATCACAAGGGCGGCTGTCAAAAGGCAGGAATGTGATAAGCAGGCGCTTGACACCCTGCTTAAGCTGCTCGAAAAATACGATTTGCCGAGCGAATGTAAATACAATGCCGAAGAAATCTTCAAGGTCACGCTCAAGGACAAAAAGAATGCCGACGGCAAAATCACACTTGTTATACCGACCGAAAAGGGCAAGGCCGAACTCAAAAAAGCAAATTACGATACACTTAAAGAATATATTGAATTTGGACTGAACTGAAAATGAACGCAATTATCACACCATCGAATTTAATAGGCTCTGTCAACGCACCTGCTTCAAAATCCGTTGCGCACCGTATGCTCATTTGTGCGGCACTTTCCGACAAAGTGACAACCATCAACTGCTCAACCACAAGCGTTGATATTCAAGCAACGGTGAGCTGTTTGAACAGCCTCGGTGCAAGCATCACCGAAATTGAAAACGGCTTTACCGTTCAACCGATTAAAAAAGCGAACGGCGGTGCAACGCTGAACTGCCGTGAAAGCGGCTCAACGCTTCGGTTCATGCTCTCCGTTGCGGCAATATTCGGCGAAGAAATCAGCTTCATCGGCGAAGGCAGACTTCCTCAAAGACCGATTTATCAGCTTTGCGACACTCTCAAGGCGCACGGCGTTGAATTTTCCACTCAAGCCCTACCCCTAACGCTGAGTGGCAGGCTCACAAGCGGAGAATACCGCATTGCCGCCAATTCAAGCTCGCAGTTCATCAGCGGACTTTTGCTCGCTTTGCCCGCAACAAAGGGAATGAGCAAAATCATAACCGAGGGCGAAATTCAGTCACGCCCATACATTGAAATTACGCTTGATACGCTCAGGCAATTCGGAATCGAAACCGAATTCAACGGCAACATCATTACAGTTCACGAAAGTGACGGCTTTATCAGCAAGGGTGAATACACGGTTGAGGGCGATTGGTCAAACGGCGCATTTTTTATTTGCGGCAACGGCATAAAAAGTAACTCAATCAAAACACTTAATCTCAACCCAAGCTCCAAGCAGGGTGACAAAAAAATTGCCGAAATATTAGGCGAATTTGATAAAGACGAAACTATCATCGATGTCGGTGATATTCCCGATCTTGTGCCGATTATGGCGGTCAAGGCAAGCTTTTCATCGGGAAAAACCGTTTTCACCAACGCCGCAAGGCTCAAAATCAAGGAAAGCGACCGCCTTGCTTCAACCGCAAAAATGATTAACGATTTGGGCGGTAAGGCGATTGCGGCAGAGGACAGCTTAACTGTTTTTGCCTCCCCTCTGCGTGGCGGCACGGTTAATGCCTGCAACGACCACCGAATTGTTATGTCGGCGGCGATTGCGGCAAGCGGCTGTCAAGAAGCTGTTATTATCAACGTCTGTGAAGCAGTTAACAAATCCTACCCAACTTTTTTTGAAGATTACAAGGCTTTAGGCGGAAAGGCGGTTATTGAATGATGAGTTCAAGTTACGGCGAAAACATCAAAATCAATGTCTTCGGGCAATCACATTCTGCGGCAATCGGCGTTAACATTGACGGCTTCCCTGCAGGAATGAAAATCGACAGCGAGAAGCTTGCTCAATTTATGGCAAGGCGTGCGCCGGGCAGAAACGAATTTTCAACCCCACGCAAGGAAGCCGATGAGGTTACTTTCCTTTCAGGCGTTACCGACGGTCACACAAACGGTGCGCCGATATGCGCAGTTATTTACAACACAAATCAGCGCCCGACCGATTACAAGGCTCTTTTTGACACCCCTCGCCCAGGTCACGCAGATTACACGGCAAAAATCAAATTTTCCGCCGAAAACGATCCGACAGGCGGCGGACATTTCAGCGGCAGATTGACCGCTCCGCTTTGCATTGCAGGCGGATTATGCCAACAGCTTTTGGAGCAAAAGGGTATCACAGTCGGCGCACACATTGCTCAGCTTCACGGCATCGACGATGAGCGCTTTAACAAAACCGAAATCAGCGCCAAAGAGCTTCAGGCAATCAAAGCCAAGCCCTTCCCCTGCATTGACGATGAAAAAGCAAGACTTATGCAGGATGAAATATTAAAAGCAAAGGCAAACAAGGATTCCGTCGGCGGCATAATCGAATGTGCCGTAATCGGCTTACCCGTAGGCATCGGCGGTCCATTGTTCGGAGGAATTGAAGGCAGACTCAGCCTTGCGCTCTTCGGAATACCTGCTGTTAAGGGAGTTGAATTCGGCGCAGGCTTCGGCTGTGCAACGCTTTACGGCAGTGAGAACAACGATGAATTCTATTATGATAATGACGGCATAATCAAAACCGCAACCAACAACTGCGGCGGCATCCTCGGCGGAATTTCCAACGGTATGCCAATCACCTTTGCCTGCGCATTAAAGCCGACTCCCTCAATCGGCAGGGAGCAAAACACAGTTTCGCTTGCAACAAAAACCAACACAAAAATAACAGTCGGCGGCAGACACGATCCCTGCATCGTTCAGCGAGCCGTGCCTGTTGTTGAGGCGGTTGCGGCAATTACAATTACCGATATGATTTTAGGTGAATGAAATGGAACTTGATTTAAAAGCAATCAGAAATGATATTGATAAAATCGATACACAGCTTGTTGACCTTTTCAAGCAGCGTATGGAGCTTACGGCAAGCGTTGCCGAATACAAAAAACAAAACGGGATGAAAATCTATGACCCACAGCGTGAAAGAGATTTATTGCTCAGAGTTTCCGACCTCGCAGGCGAGGATTTTGAGAGCGCAACAAGAGTTATGTTTTCACAGCTTATGGATTTGAGCAAAAGCTACCAAAACAAGCTTTTACTGCCGAAATCGAAATACGAAAAAATTATTGAAGATGCGCTCGAAAGCACGGACAAGCTTTTCCCGGAAAAAGCCACAATTGCCTGCCAAGGCACGGAGGGCGCTTTCTCGCAGGCGGCTTGTGAAAAGCTTTTCAGCCTGCCGAATATTATGTACTGCAACAGCTTTGAGGGTGTTTTTTCCGCAATCGACAACGGACTTTGCCGTTACGGAATATTGCCGATTGAGAACAGCACCGCAGGCTCGGTTAACCACGTTTATGACCTGATGACAAAGCACAATTTCTATATCGTGCGTTCAACAAGAGTCAGGGTCAGCCACAATCTGCTTGTTAAGCCCGGCACAAGGCTTGAGGATATTAAACAGATTGTTTCGCACGAGCAGGCAATCAATCAATGCAGTGATTTTCTCGCAACGCTCAAGGGTGTTAAGGTGACTGCTTTTGCAAACACGGCACTTGCTGCCAAAGCAGTTTCGGACAGCGATGATAACAGCATTGCGGCAATCTCATCAAGGGATTGCGCCGAGCTTTACGGCTTGACTATGCTTGAAAAGAACATACAAAACATCGGCAACAACTACACAAGGTTCATCTGCATATCCAAAAAGGCAGAGATCTATCCCGGAGCTGACCGCACAAGCCTTATGCTCATTTTGCCGCATAAGCCCGGTTCACTTTACCGCATTATGTCACGCTTCTACGCCCACAACATCAACATAACCAAGCTCGAAAGCCGCCCGATTGCAGGCAGTGACTTTGAATTTATGTTCTATTTTGATGTTAACACCTCCGTTTACTCCCCTGCCCTGACAAGCCTGATATGCGAGCTTGAAAATGAGCTTGAAAGCTTCACCTATCTCGGCAGTTATTCTGAAATTATTTGAGGTCTTTTTTATGAAATTCGGTTTACTCGGCAGAAAGCTCTCGCACAGCTATTCGCCGCAAATCCACGCACACATTGCCGATTATGAATACCGCTTGTTTGAAAAAGAGCCCGATGAGGTTGCGGATTTTTTGATGCACGGCGATTTTTGCGGAATAAATGTAACGATTCCTTACAAAGAAACGGTAATGCAATATATGTCGGCACTTTCGCCTGCGGCGCAGAGGATCGGTGCTGTCAACACAGTTACAAGGCTTGACGACGGCTCGCTTTACGGTGATAACACCGATTATTACGGCTTCAGCTATTTGCTCGAAAGCGCAGGCTTCAATATTGAAGGCAAAAAGGTGCTTGTCCTCGGAAGCGGCGGTGCAAGCAAGACGGCGGTTTGCGTTTGTGCCGATAAAGGCGCAAGAGAGGTTTTGGTGATTTCCAGAAGCGGAAAAAACAACTATGATAACATTGCCGAGCACGCCGATGCCGATTTCATTATCAACGCAACACCCGTCGGAATGTACCCGAACAACGGCAAATCGCCGATTGATTTGGAGATTTTTCGCAACCTCAGCGGCGTTGCCGACATGATTTATAACCCTGCCAAAACAGCCTTACTGCTCAAGGCGGAAAAGCTCGGTATTCCGTTCACGAACGGACTTGTTATGCTCTGCGCACAGGGCGTTAAGGCGGCGGAAAGCTTTTTGAAAAGAGAAATTCCCAAGCAAAAAATACACGAGATTTTAACCTCACTTCGCAGGGAAATGCTCAACATCACCCTTGTTGGTATGCCGGGCTGTGGCAAAAGCACGGCGGCAAGCCTGCTTGCGCAACGGCTCAACAAGGCTTTGATTGACACAGACGAGATGATTGTCGAAAACGAAAGCACGGCAATAC
>CAYQRS010000032.1:0-5368 GCA_964419825.1 uncultured Eubacteriales bacterium | reverse complement strand
GCACGGTGAAGAATACTTTCGCAATGCGGAAAGCATCGCCGTTTCGGCCGCCTGCAAGCAAAGCGGTAAAATCATCGCAACGGGCGGCGGAGCTGTTTTGAGGGAAGAAAACAAGGCCGCAATAAAACAAAACTCAATCGTGATTTTCCTGAACAGAAGCACGGAACAGCTCGATAAAGACGGCAGACCTCTCAGCCAAAGCGGCGATTTGAACGAAATGTATAAAAAAAGACTGCCCCATTACAAGGCAGTCTGCGATTATGAAATTCAAGTCAGCTCCGATGCAAACGAAACGCTTGAAAGAATTTTAGAGGTAATATAAATGAAAATACTTGTTCTTAACGGTCCTAATCTCAATATGCTCGGCATAAGAGAGCCGCATATTTACGGAAGCAAAACATACGCCGATTTGATTGAAGCAATCGGTGAGCATTGCAAAAAGAAGCGAATTGAGGTTGAGTTTTTCCAATCCAACCATGAGGGGGCACTTGTTGACAAAATTCAAGCCGCATACGGCAACGCAGACGGCATTGTAATCAACCCAGGCGCTTACACTCACACGAGCATCGCTTTGCTCGATGCCGTTAAAAGCGTCGGTATACCCACGGTCGAGGTGCATATTTCCGACCCTGACACCCGTGAGGAATTCCGCAAAATCTCTTACATTCGTGCCACTTGCATTGCAACGGTTAAGGGCAAGGGCTTTGACGGTTATAACGAGGCGGTTGACATTTTAATCGAACACACCGCAGGATAAATATTTACTGCCGCCATCGGGCAAAAGCACAACAATGCTTTTGCCTTTATTTTTTTGTGCTGCTTCATTAGCCGCCGCAAGAGCTGCACCCGACGAAATGCCGACGAGCAAGCCCTCGGTTTGTGCAAACAGCTTTGTATAAGCATAGGCATCCTCATCGCTCACGGTCATAATTTCATCAACAAGCGATAAATCGAGGTTCTTCGGCACAAAATTTGCGCCGATGCCTTGAATTTTATGGCTGCCTGCTCTGCCCTGTGTCACAAGCGGAGATGCCGCAGGCTCAACTGCAATTATTTTTATATTAGGCTTTGCGGCTTTCAAATATTTTGCCGTTCCGCTGACCGTACCGCCCGTACCGAAGCAAGCAACAAAAACATCGCAATTCGGCACATCTGCCAAAATCTCATTCGCTGTTGTTGCGTGGCTTTCGGGGTTGGCAGGGTTATCAAATTGGCTCGGTATGAAGCTTTTGGGCGTTTTTGTCGCAAGCTCCTCAGCCGCCTTGACCGCTCCGCTCATACCCTCGCCCGCAGGAGTCAACACAAGTTCTGCGCCGTAAGCAGAAAGCAACTGTCTACGCTCAAGCGACATACTTTCGGGCATTGTTAAAATCAGCTTATAGCCCAACGCAATCGCAACCATCGCAAGACCGATACCAGTGTTGCCGCTTGTCGGCTCAATAATTGTGCTACCCCTTTCAAGCTTGCCATCCTTTTCGGCTTGCCTGATCATATTCAGCGCCGCTCTATCCTTAACACTGCCTGTTGGATTAAAACATTCGAGCTTTGCATAAAGCCTCGCATCAATGCCCTGCTGTTTTTCAAATTCATTCAGCCGAAGCATCGGAGTTGATCCGATTAACGAAAGTATATTTTCATAAAGCATAACAATTCTCCTAATCAATTAACTACTGCCATAATTATACCTCTACAGGCACACATCGGTCAAGAATATTTTGCAGACAACACCTCCAAACGGCTGGAATAAAACTATGTAATAATTTTTATTTCATCCCAAAATATTAAATTCCCCTTGACTTTTGCAGAAAATATTATATAATACCTTTAGTTAGCTTCGGCTAACTATTTTCGGCCTCGCTGGTTAGCTTTCGCTAACCTATTTAAGCAGGCACTAACTGTTATTTTAATAACACTTTCGGAGGTTCACGATGAAGAAAACAGCAGCCCTAATTCTCGCCCTTATTCTCCTTTGCACGGTTCACGCCTTTGCCACAGAAGCCGCCGCATTGGATGACGGCTTATACGAGGTTCCCGTAACACTTATGCACAAGGAAGATCCAAAAGAATCGTTCGGCAACAAATACATAGCCCACACAGGATTGCTCAAAATCGAAAACGGCAAAAAAGAAATTACGATTTTGCTGACAACGGATATGAAGGAAATCGAATTCTCCTATTATACCGATGGCTCACTCAGCGGTGAGGTAAAGAAAAGCAAGGCGGTCAGCGGCGTTGAGATAAGCGGTGAAGGCTACAGCCAAGGCTTTGTTATTCCGCTTGCAAAAGAAAACGAAATCGGACTGAAATTCAGCGTACCCGTTATGCCGATGTCACCCTCGGCAAAGCTGAAAATCGATTACGGCAAGGCTGTTTTAATCAGCGCCGCCACGGAGCAAGCAAGCTTATCGGAAGCCACAAGCATTCTCTCGGAGCAGACATCCGCTCAGGAAACAGAGAGCGAAGCGACAACGCTTGCCGCAGAGCAAACCCTTGCCAAAACAACTGCCGTTCAACCGAGCAAAAGCAACACCGAAGAAGTAAGCAACAGCTTTGTTCCGTTTGCGATTTTGGCAGTTGCCGCAACAGCACTTATTATCTTTTCAATCTGCATAGTTAAAGGAAAAAACAAAAAATGATGATAAACAAACGGCTCATCTCAACGGTGAGCGAAAGCAAAAAATACATTGCAGGCAACGTTGCATTTCAATGGCTCAGCCTTGCTTCAAACATCACGATGGTGGCGGCAATCACCAAGCTTTTGAGCGATACATTTGAAAATAAGGTTACGCCGCAGAACGTTACCGCCGCATTGCTCACAACGCTTGCGGCGCTGGTCATACGCTATTTTTGCGCAATCGGCGCAAGCAAAATGAGCTATCTCTCCTCAAAATCCGTCAAGCTGAAGCTTCGTCGGCTGATTTTTTCAAAGCTGCTTAAAATCGGTGCTGCCTACAACAAAAAGGTTCAAACCTCCGAGGTAATTCAGGTTGCCGTTGAGGGTGTTGACCAGCTTGAAACATATTTCGGCGCATATTTGCCGCAGTTTTTTTATGCTGTGCTTGCACCGCTGACGCTTTTTGCGGTGATGAGCCTCATCAGCCTGCCCTGTGCCGTCACCCTGCTGATATGCGTGCCGCTGATACCAATCACAATCGTTGCAATCCAGCGTTGGGCAAAAAAGCTGCTTTCAAAATACTGGGGACAATACACGGCTTTAGGCGATACATTCCTTGAAAATCTGCAAGGGCTTACAACGCTCAAAATTTACGATGCTGATGAATTCAAAAACAAACAGATGAACGAGCAGGCAGAAAAATTCCGCAAGATAACGATGAAGGTTCTGACAATGCAACTCAACTCAATCACCGTTATGGATCTCATCGCTTACGCAGGTGCGGCTTTGGGCATTATCATTGCAGTTACGCAGTTCCGCCATGGCACGGTTTCGCTCTGGGGCTGTTTGCTGATAATACTGCTTTCTGCGGATTTCTTCATTCCGATGCGTCAGCTCGGCTCATTCTTCCATATTGCGATGAATGGCATGGCGGCAAGCGACAAAATTTTCCGCTTAATCGACCTTGAAGAAGAAACGGCAGGAGAAAAGAACGCAACGCCAAGCTCAAACGCAATCACAATCGACAATCTCACCTTTTCATATAACGAAGAAAGGAAAATTCTCCATAAAATCTCGCTCATCTTCCCCGAAAACAGCTTCACCGCCATTGTTGGCGAAAGCGGATGCGGCAAATCGACAGTCGCTTCGATTCTCACGGGCAAAAACTGCAATTACAGCGGCAATGTTACGCTCGGCGGTGCAGAGCTTAAAGGAATCAATGAAGCTGAGCTGATGAAAGCCGTGACATACATCGCTCACAACAGCTATCTTTTCAAAGGCACGGTCAGAGATAATCTGCTTATGGCAAAGCCCGATGCGCAGGATAGCGAGCTTTGGGAAATTCTCAAAAAGGTTAAGCTTTTCGATTTTGTCAAAAGCGAAAACGGACTTGATACTGCCGTTCTTGAAAAAGGAGGAAACTTATCAGGCGGTCAATGTCAGAGGCTTGCGCTTGCAAGGGCAATACTCCATAATTCGCCGATTTATATTTTTGATGAAGCTACCTCAAACATAGATATTGAAAGCGAAAACGACATTATGGAGCTTATCCGCACGCTTGCGAAAACGAAAACCGTGATTCTGATTTCGCACAGGCTTGCCAATGTTAAGGCTGCGGATAACATCTATGTGCTTGAAAACGGCAACATCGCCGAAAGCGGTTCACACGAAAAGCTATTGAAAAACAAATCACATTATTACAAATTATGGACTGCACAGCAGGAACTCGAAAACTACACAGGCAAGGAGGGCTGAAGATGAAAAGAAGCGGTTTTAAAATAATGTCAAGGCTCATCGGGCTTGTCAAACCCCTTGCGGGATATATGATTCTTGCGATTTTAATGGGGCTCATCGGTCACCTTTGTGCAAGCTTCATTACGGTTTTCGGTGCGTTCGCAATTGTCAAGGTGCTTGGCTTTTCGCTTGGGCTTTCCTTTGTGGCAATCACAGCCTGCCTTATAATTTTTGCGGTTGTAAGAGGACTTTTACGCTATGCAGAGCAAGCCTGCAACCATTTTATCGCTTTCAAGCTTCTTGCGCTCATCAGGGATAAGGTTTTCTTCGCTTTAAGAAGGCTCTGCCCAGCAAAGCTTGAGGGGAAGGACAAGGGCAATTTGATTTCCGTAATAACCTCAGATATTGAACTGCTTGAGGTTTTCTACGCTCACACGATTTCGCCCATTGCGATATTCCTGCTCTATACCGCAGTTATTTGCGTTTGGCTTTGCTCATTCAATCCGATTTTCGGTGTTATCTCCCTTTACGCTCATATCACGGTCGGCATTGCCGTTCCCCTGCTCATCTCGAAAATCAGCGGCGATGACGGACAGAAATTCCGTGACAAATCAGGTAACATAAGCGCATTTATTTTGGATTCATTGCGAGGTCTTAACGAGATAATTCAGTACGGCGCAGGTGAAAAGAGGCTTGAGCAAATCACCGACCTTACAAACGATATTTCCAAAGACGAGGAAAGAATGAAGAAAACAAGCGGAAAGAATGTTGCGCTGACAAATTCCGTTATTCTGATTTTTGATTTAATAATGCTTTTCACCGCAGTTTATCTTTATGCTAAAGGTGAAGTCGATTTCAAAGGAGTGCTGATAAGCATTGTGACACTCATCAGCTCATTCGGTCCTGCGGTTGCGCTTGCAAATCTCGGCAGCACGCTTCAAAGCACCTTTGCCGCAGGCAACAGAGTGCTTGATATTCTCGACGAAGAGCCGATTACGCAAGATATAACCGACGGTGAGG
>CAYQRS010000031.1:0-12525 GCA_964419825.1 uncultured Eubacteriales bacterium | reverse complement strand
CTCTTAATCGGGTTAAAACGGAAATTAAAGTGAAATTTCCATTGCGCAATTATAAAGATCCATATCGATGGTCTTTGTCATTGCGAGAGCGTCGTTAATATCGTGGTCGGTAATCTTGTCGGCGTGCATTGCGACAACACGGTTGCTTCTGCCCTCTGCAAGGATGTGAACGGCTTTTGTGCCCATCTGGCTTGCTGTAACACGGTCACGAACTGAGGGAGAACCGCCACGCTGCATGTGTCCGAGGATTGCGGCGCGGGTTTCAACGCCTGTTTTCTCTTCGATTTCCTTGGCAATCTGCTCAACGGTGATACCGTCACGGAAACGGACACCCTCGGCAACCATAACGATGAAGTGGTTTTTGCCTGTTGACTTTGTGCGGTTGATTTTGTCGATAACCTGACTTTGAATATCGTAAGGAATTTCGGGAATTACGATTGCTGTTGCGCCAACGGCAATACCTGCGTTAAGAGTAAGGTAGCCTGCTCTTGCACCCATAACCTCACAAACGATGCAACGGCTGTGGCTCTCGATTGTGTCACGGATGCGGTCAACCATCTGCTGAATTGTGTTAAGGCAGGTGTCAAAGCCGATTGTGTAATCGGTGCAAACAATATCGTTATCGATTGTGCCAGGGATTGCAACGCAAGGCAGACCTGCGTTTGAAAGGTCACGAGCGCCACGGAAAGAACCGTCACCGCCGATTACGACAAGACCCTCAATTCCGTTATCCTTTGCGATTTGGACAGCACGGTTAACAGCCTCTTCGCCACGGAATTCGGGGCAACGAGCTGTGTAAATTTTTGTGCCGCCACGGTGGATTATATCACAAACGTTGCGCATATTAAGCTCAACGAAATCCTGCTCAAGCAGACCTTTATAGCCATATCTGATACCGACAACCTCCATATTGAGGGTGCAGGCTGTGCGTACAACGGCACGAACAGCAGCGTTCATACCCGGAGCGTCGCCGCCGCTTGTTAAAACACCAATCTTGTTCATTCCAAATATCTCCTAATTTCTAATTATTTATAAACTTCCTATTTATGATACACGATTACAAAAATATGTCAAGCAAAAATCCAAAACTTTCACTGAAAAACGACATTTTCTGCGCCCAAAAGCTGTTCAAGCTCCTGCATAAGGGGCTTGTTGACATAGGTCATCAAGGGCTTTTTACTGTATTGCCTAATATCATTATAGTAAAAATACACGGGTGTGTTACCCTCAAAAATCGAAAGCAGATTGATTGCTTTTGCCTGCCTCTCATCATCTTGACCGTTCACACGCAGGAAAAGGCGGTTACGCTTCGGCTTTTGCTCGCAGGGCTTGTCCTCAACAACATCGGGGCAAGGCGAAATCCTTTCGCAAACAAGGCTCGGCTCTTTATCCTCACGCAGACTCAAGCGACCTTTAATCAAAACAACATTGCCCGTTTGCAAAAGCGGCATTGCCGCCGCAACCGTTTTCGGGAAAAGCAATGCTTCAATATTGCCGCTCGTATCCTCAACAGTTACAAACGCCATTTCGGCATTGTTTTTTGTGATTTTCTTTTTGATTGAGGTAATTATACCAAGCACGCTGACCGTTTCGTTATCTTTATAACCGTCGCCATCGGTCAAATCAAAAATCTGCGCACAGCCCAAGCGCTCTGCCTTGCCCTGATAGCCGTTCATCGGGTGACCGCTGACATAGAAGCCGACAACCTCTTTCTCTTTCAGCAGCTTTTCATCCTGCGGCAGTTCGCTGACATTCGGCACATCGGGCGATGCCTTATCCTCCTCACCAATGAGGCTGAAAAGGTTAAGCTGTCCGCTCATTCCGCTGTTGCGGTCTGCCTCAAGCTCGGAAAGAATCGACGGCAGCATCAAAAGCATCTGGCGGCGGTTAAGCCCCAAGCTATCCAAAGCGCCGCTGTAAATCAAGCTTTCAACGGCACGGCGGTTGAAGTTTCTTGAATAAATTCGCTTGCAGAATGTGTAAAACGATGTATATTCTCCGTTCTCCTCACGCTCGTCCACAATGGTTTTAATAAGCGCCCTGCCGAGGTTTTTGATTCCCAGCAAACCGAACAGAACAGTATTATCCCTTGCGACAAATTTATCGAAGCTGATGTTAACATCGGGCGGACAAACCTTAATGCCCAAGCGCTCACATTCATTGATATAACCGACAACCTTTGCGGTTTGGTCAAGCACACTGGTCAGCAAAGCCGCCGCAAACTGCTGCGGATAATGGCATTTTAAATAAGCCGTGCGGTAAGCCACAAGCGAATAAGCTGCGGCGTGGGATTTGTTGAAGGCATAGGAAGCGAACGACGACATATCCTCAAAAATCGAGTTAGCGGCGGCAGGATCAACGCCCCTGCTTTTTGCGCCCTCGATGAATGTGACACGCTCCTGCTCCATAACATCGTGCTTCTTTTTGCTCATTGCACGGCGGACAACATCCGCTCTGCCGTAAGAATAGCCTGCAAGCTCACGGAAAACCTGCATGACCTGCTCCTGATAAATCAGACATCCGCTTGTGACCTCCAAAATCGGTTTGAGCAAATCGGATTTATATTCGGTTTTTTCGGGATTGCGGCGGTTGCGGATATAAGTATCGATTGAATCCATCGGTCCTGGGCGGTAAAGAGAGATTACCGCAATCAAATCCTCAAGCTTTTCGGGCTTCAGGCGCATAAGCACGCTTCTCATTCCTGCGGATTCAAACTGGAACACGCCGAGAGTTTGTCCCTCAGCGAACATATTGTAGGTAGCCTTATCGTCAAGCGGAATTTTTTCGATATTAAAGCTCGGCTCAAGCTCTTTGATTGCTTTTTCCGCATCGGAAATCACAGTCAAAGTTTTCAGACCGAGAAAATCCATTTTCAGCAGACCAAGCTCTTCAAGCGCAGTCATCGTGAACTGCGTTACAACAAAATCATCACTCAGCGCAAGCGGCACATATTCCTTAACGGGGTCACGGGTGATAACAACACCTGCGGCGTGCTTTGAGGCGTGCCTTGGCATACCCTCGATTTGCATTGCGTTATCGATAAGCTCACGAGTCACAGAATCGCTTTCATAGCGCTTGCGCAATTCAGCAGAGCGTGAGAGCGCTTTTTCGAGGGTAATATTCATTTCAAACGGAATGAGCTTGGCAACGCTGTCAACCGTTGCATAAGGCAAGCCCATTACCCTGCCGACATCACGCACAGCCGCCTTTGCCGCCAATGTGCCGAAGGTGACGATTTGCGAAACATGGTCCGAGCCGTATTTTGAGATTACATAATCGATAACCTCATGACGGCGTTCATAGCAAAAATCAATATCAAAATCAGGCATACTGACACGCTCAGGATTGAGGAAGCGCTCAAAAAGCAGATTATATTTCATCGGGTCGATGCCTGTTATGCCAATGCAATAAGCGGCAATACTGCCTGCACCAGAGCCTCTTCCGGGTCCGACGGGTATGCCTTGGCTTTTGGCATAGCGGACAAAATCATAAACGATCAAATAATAATCCGTATATCCCATTTTGTTGATTACGCCAAGCTCATATTCAAGGCGTTCGGCGTATTCCCTCGGCGGAGCATCGCCGTAGCGCTTTTTGAAGCCCTTGCGACAAAGCGTTGAGAAATATTCAAAATGATCCTGATTATTCGGTGTATCAAAATTCGGCAGCTTTGTGTTGCCGAACTCAATTTCAACATTACATCTTTCCGCAATTCTTGCGGTGTTTTCGATTGCCTGAGGACAATCGGCAAAAAGCCGAGCCATCTCCTCGGCGCTTTTCAAATAGAACTCATCCGCACTGAATTCAAGCCCCGTATCCTCGCCGAGAATATGGTTGGTTTGGATGCAAATAAGTATCTGCTGAATTTTTGCATCCTCCTTACGGATATAGTGCGTATCGTTGGTTGCAACAAGCGGTATACCCGTTTCGGCGGCAAGGCGTTTTATCAGCGGCATAACACGAAGCTCATCTTCGATGCCGTGGTTTTGAATTTCCAAAAAATAATTATTCGTGCCAAAGGTCTGCCTGTACCAAAGTGCGGTTTCCTTTGCACGCTCATAATCGCCGTATGCCAAAAGGCGAGGTATTTCGCCCGCAAGGCAGGCAGAAAGGGCAATTATACCCTCGTGATATTTTTCCAACAGCTCACGGTCAACACGGGGCTTCGTGTAAAAGCCCTGTGTCCACGCATCCGAAACAAGCTTCATCAGGTTGCGGTAACCCGTTTCATTTTCGGCAAGCAGAACAAGATGATACCGCTCGTTATCCAAGCCGTGAACCTTATCGAAGCGAGTTCTTGCGGCAACATAAACTTCACAGCCCAAAATCGGCTTAATTCCCTGCTTTTTACATTCCTTATAGAAATCGATTGCGCCGAACATTGCGCCGTGATCCGTGACTGCAAGGCTTGTCATGCCCATTGCCTTTGCCGCCGAAACAAGCGGCTTAATGCGGCACGCACCGTCAAGCAGGCTGAACTCACTATGCAAATGTAAATGAGTAAACTCAGGCATAACAATCCCCTTTCAAATGATAATTATTCGGCTTTTATTCGCTGTTTGCGATTGAAATAAGCTTATTGAGGCGGTGATAAACGCCCGAACGGGAAAGGCTGACGGAAAGCTTATCGCCAAGCTCCTTCAAGCTGCTTTCGGGGTATTCCTCACGCAGAGAGGCAAGCTCCTGAAGCTCCTCAGGCAAGGCATCAAATCTGCCATCTGCCCTGAGCTTGCGCACAGCTTCAAGCTGATCGTGTGCGGCAGCAACGCTGCGGTCGATATTTGCGGTTTCAAAATTAACACGGCGGTTAATTCGGTTGCGCATATCTTTTTCGATTTTCACCTGAATCAGCTCTAGCGCAGATTTCTGTGCGCCGAAAAGCATCAGCAAATCCTCAATGACTTCACTGCTCTTGAAATAAATAACATAGCTGCCTTTTCTGCGAACCATTTTCGGCGAAAGCTGTAATTCCTGCATTAGCTTGAGCATATCATCGCTCAAATGCAAAAACGGCAGTAAGAACTCCATTGAATAGCTTTTCTGCGGCTCTGTCATTGTTGCACACGCCAAAAAAGCACCCTTCAAAAACGAGGAATAGCAACATTCCTCCTGCAAATTTGCGTGGTTGATGCGAACGCCTACCGTTTTTTCCGAAACACCGTATGCCTCCAAAACCTTGAGCCTGTCCTCTTTATCGGCAAGCTCGACCGTATATTTACCCGAAGCGGAGCAGACAGCCTCAATCTCCTTACCCAAAAGCTTGCCGAGGGCGTTGCGATAAAGGTCAGCCGTGCCCTTATGCTCGGTGACGAGCATAATCGATGATGAACTAAACGACCTGCCGCAAAGCAACAGACCGTAGGTCATTGCGTGATAACAGCAGGCCGACATTTCGGTTAATTCACATATTTCATCCTTAACCTGTGATGCAAAAGACATTGTTTATTCTCCGATATATTTAACTTCTCTTTCAAGCTTAACGCCTGTTTCTTTTTCGACCCTTTCGCTGACGATGCGTGCAAGCTCCATAATATCGGCAGTTGTTGCACCGCCCTTGTTGATAACAAAGCCTGCGTGCTTTTCGCTCACCTGTGCGCCGCCGACGCTGAAGCCCTTTAAGCCGCATTGCTCAATCAGCGCACCCGCAAAATAGCCCTCAGGGCGTTTGAAAAAGCTGCCTGCGCTCGGATATTCAAGGGGCTGCTTATCCTTCCTTTTGCCCAAAAGCTCCTGCATTTTCGCTTGAATTTCCGCTTTATCGCCTTTTTTCAGCTTCAATGTCAGACCTGTGATGACAAAATATTTATCTGTATAAGCACTCTCCCTGTAGCCAAGGCAGAGCTGTTCACCCATAAGCCTACCCGGATTACCGCAGTAATCAATATGAGTGCAAGCAAAAAGAACATCCCTCATTTCGCCGCCGTAAGCGCCTGCGTTCATATACGCCGCTCCGCCTGCCGTGCCGGGAATTCCGTAAGCAAATTCCAAGCCCGACAGCGAATTATCGAGGGCAAACTTACAAAGCGTGGCAAGCTTTGTGCCTGCGGTGCAAAAAACCGTTGTTTCGTCAACAAGCTTGACCGCCTCGAAATTGCTTGCAAGGCGAATTGAAACGCCCCTAATTCCGTCATCCGAAACCAAAAGGTTTGAGCCATTGCCGAAAACAAAGGGTTTAATATCATTATCGCCGCAAAACATCAGCATACGGCGAAGCTCTGATTCATTTGAAGGCAGTAAGACAATATCTGCCTTACCGCCTGTTTTGAACGAAGTGTATTCGCTCATCGGAGCGTTGAGCCTGTAGTTAAAGCCCAGAGTCTCCATTTGAGCCTGAATTTGGTTGATTTCCATAAAACGAAACCTCTTTAATTAGTTATCCAGCAAAGCGGCACCGATTATGCCTGCATCGTTGCCGAGAACGGCACAACAGATTTCAGTCTGCTTTTCGGCATAAATGCTGTAACGCTCACGCTTGATGTGGGTGCGAATCGGCTCAAGAAGGAAATCCTTTTCATGGCTGATTCCGCCGCCGACACAAATCACATCGGGCTGTAAGGCGTTGACAATGTTGATGATACCGACCGAAACATAGTAGATATACTGTTCGACAACAGCCTTACCTGTTTCATCGCCTGCTCTCATCGCATCGAAAGCTGTTCTGCCGTTGACCTTGTCAATATTATCATCAACAAGCTGCCACATTATACTGTCCTGATGCTTACGCATTGCATCTTTGGTTTGGCTGATAAGAGCGGTTGCGGAGGCATAGCGTTCCCAACAGCCGCGTCTGCCGCAGTTGCACTGATCACCGTCAACCATAATCACCATGTGACCCATCTCGCCTGCGGCATAGTTAACGCCGTTGACAAGCTTGCCGTCAATGACGATACCACTGCCAACGCCCGTGCCGAGCGTTACGGCAACAAAGCTATCCTTATCCTTGCCTGCGCCTGCGAGAGCCTCGCCGAGGGCGGCACAGTTAGCATCGTTATCAATATAAACATTCGGACAGCCAAGAGAATCAACAAGCATATCTCTTGCAGGAACATGGTTAAAGGCAAGGTTATTGGCAAAATCGATCATACCTGTTGCCTTGTTGACCGAGCCCGGTGTGCCGACACCGATTGATTTGACCTCTGCCATTGTGATGCCTGCATCGTTAACAGCCATTTTTACGGCAGTTGCAATATCCGCAAATATCTCGGAAGCAGGACGAGGTGAATTCGTTTTCATCTTACCTCTGCCGACAATATTGAAATTTTCATCAACTACACCGACGGCAATATTAGTGCCGCCTAAATCAACACCTATTCTGTACATTTTAAAAATCCTCCGTTTATTTTGTTAAATCGTTTCGTTCCAGACCTTGATTTCTTCCTGCTCGGGGTTAATATCGTCATCCATACCGAGGCTGTGAAGCAGCTCACGGGCAGCGTTATAACCGAGCTTTTTCTGACGGTTGTTCATTACAGCGGCTTCAATGATGATTGAAAGGTTTCTGCCCGGGCGAACGGGAACAACCGTACTCGGAACATTGATGCCCAAAATCTGAGTGTATTCGGTTTCCAAGCCGAGGCGATCGTAAACCTTTTCGCTATCCCATTGCTCAAGCTCAACAACCATATCGATTTTTTCGGTCAGCTTAACAGCACCCATACCGAAAATGCGCCTTGCATTGATTATGCCGACACCTCTCACCTCGATGAAATGGCGAATATTATCGGGTGCAGAGCCAACAAGCGTCTGCGACGACACCTTGCGGATTTCAACCGCATCATCGGCAATAAGGCGGTGACCTCGCTTGATAAGCTCAAGTGCAGTTTCGCTCTTACCAACTCCGCTGTCGCCAAGGATAAGCACGCCCTCACCGTAAACCTCGACAAGGACGCCGTGGCGTGTTATACGAGGAGCAAGATTAACGCCGAGGTAAGAAATGATTGTTGACATAATCGCCGAGGTCGGCTCTTTGGTTGACAGCACGGGAACTTCATATTTCTTCGCAAGCTCCAAAAATTCAGGCGGAGTTTCGAGCGAACGGGTTATTACGCAAACAACAGGCTGATGCGACAAATAAAAATTCAAGCGCTCGGCACGGACATCGTCGGAAAGGCTGCGCAAAAACTCGATTTCAGCCAAGCCGAGGAACTGAACTCTGCCGTTGTCAAAATAATCGTCATAGCCTGAAAGGATAAGACCCGGGCGATTGACTTCGAGCATGGAAACATAAATATCGCTCGGCTCTTTTGGGGTGTATACGACATCAAAGGAATTATCCTTTATGATTTTCGCAAGCGAAACGGAATATTTGGAAGCCATATTTTCACAGTCCTTTTCGTTAAAATATATGCTTATGGTCGCATTGTTTTTATTATAAAAATAAATTGCAGAAACTTCAAGTACATTTCGGGAATTCTTTGGATTTTTTGTATTTTTCTTTCGTGGCAAGTCCTCCTCGGATATGCCTTTGCGCCTTATTCTCCTCCAAAACCGCCCTAACCTGCTCGTAAAGCTGCGGATTGAGCTTAATCAAGCGCTTTGAAACATCAATATGCACGGTTGATTTGCTCACGCCGAATCTGCTCGCCGCCGCACGAACGGTTGCACCGTTTTCAACAATATATCTGCCAAGCTCAACGGCTCTTTCTTCTACGAAACATCTCACTAAAAAGACCTCCCAAAATCATATCGCTAATTGATATGACGGAGGTTGCTTTTTTATGTTTGGACAAGGTGCTTACGCAAAGAAATCCGCCTCAAGCATTGCACAAATGCAATGGTAAACAGGCAAGGTCAGCTCTTGAATTTTAAAGGTTTCAGTTGAGGGTAATTTTATACAAACAGTTGAAATCTCACTGAGCTTACTTTCGTTACTGCCCGTAACGGAAACGCTGACAACGCCCTTTGCTTCGGCAGCCTTAACCGCATTGACAACGCTTGCGGAATTGCCCGAAGTGCTGAGTGCAATCAACACATCGCCTTTTCTGCCCAAGCCGTAAACCTGCTGTGCATAGGCGTAATCAAATTCAAGGTCATTGGCAAAAGCCGTCAGCAAAGCGGAATGAGCGCTGAGCGAAACAGCAGGCAAAGCGCCTTGCAAATGCTCCAAGACCTCATTGCCGTTCGATTCGATTTTTCTTTTGAGCAAAAAGCCCTTCATCAATTCGCCGACAATATGATCAGCATCGGCAGATGAGCCACCGTTGCCGCAAGCCATCACCTTGCCGCCTGAAATATAGCTTTCACGCATCAGCTTATACGCACAGTATATTTCTTCTTCGCACTCGCTAAGCACGGGATAGCGTTCAAACAGCTCGTTAAAAAGTTCTTTTGATGTTTTCATAATTATCCTCCGAAAGCAACGCCTAATGCGGCGTAATCACCGATTTTATCCCCTAAAGCCGCAGGCAGAATTTTGCAGACCTCAAGCGATTGCAGCAAGGCTTCTTTCTTTAAAAATTCGTTCATTCCCTCTGCCAAAAGGGCGGAGGAACGCTGATAAATGCTGCCGATAACAATCACTTCGGGGTTGATTATATCAATTATAACGGCAAGACCTCTGCCGAGATATTCGCCGCAGATACCGTAAATGCTTTTTGCGGTTTCATCGCCCTCAAAAGCCGCCTCGGCAACAGATTTTGCCGTAATGGTGTCCATCAAGGCTTCCTCAGCGCAAAAGCTCGGCTTAATGCCGTTTGCAAGAGCCTGCGCCGTGAGCGTTTTGGCAAGCTTTGCAATACCGCCGCCCGAACAAAAGCCCTCGAAAGAGCCGAGCTTGCCATAGCCAAGCGGTCCGTTTTCGCTCAGTCGAATGTGACCGACCTCACCTGCCATATCGTTTGCACCGCAATAAAGCCTGCCGTTGAGGATAAGCCCTGCGCCCATACCCGTGCCAAAGGTGAGGAAAACCATATTCTCGCTCCCCTTGCCTGCGCCGAACTTCCATTCCGCAAGCGCACAGGCGTTCGCATCGTTTTGAAGCTTCGCTTTAATTCCAAGGCGTTCCTCGACCATAGCCGTAATCGGCACATTATCCCAATCGGGCAGATTCGGCGGCGACATAATCACACCGCTTTTACTGTTCAGAGGACCACCGCAGCTTATTCCGCAGCAAGCAACCTGCTCCGAGGTGATGCCGTTGCGCTCAAGTATTTTCGCTGCGCAGGTCAGAAGCTCCTCGACAACGCTTTTCCAGCCTCTTTTGCTCACCGTTTCAAAGCGGATTTTGTCAATTATTTCGGGCGGATCGCCCTTGCCGAGAACAACGGCACACTTCGTTCCGCCAATATCCAAACCGAGTGTATATTCCAAGCCTAACACCTCAATTACAAAGTTAAATATAATATATCATCATTCAATGAATTAAGTCAACAGATTTTGACAATAATCTGTTTGAGGTGATTTATTTGGTAACAACATTGATAAGGGCATTCATACTGTACCTGCTGATTATGGTTGCAGTCAGGCTTATGGGTAAAAGACAGCTTGGCGAAATGCAACCTACAGAGCTTGTTACAACGATAATGCTCAGCGAGCTTGCAACAATACCGATGCAGGATAACGAAATTCCGCTCATCAACTCAATCATCGCCGTGATGCTTCTCGTTGCAATGTCAATTATTACTTCGGTAATAACCCTGCGCTGTCTGAAGGTTCGTGAAGCCTTTGAGGGACACCCTGCAATTCTCATCAACGATGGCAAAATCGACCAAAAAAAGATGGCGGAATTGAGAATAACAATTCAGGATTTGATGGGTGCGCTAAGGCAAAAGGATGTTTTCGACATTGAGCAGGTGCAATACGCAATCATTGAAACCAACGGCTCTGTCAGCGTAATGCTAAAGCCAGAATACACTCCGCTCACGCAATCACCGCCCAACCCGAACGCAAGCCTGCAGCATTTGGTTATTTGCGACGGCAAGATACTCAAAAAAGCCTTCGGTGAAGCGGAGCTGACGCAAAAGCAGCTCAACACTCACTTGAAGAAAATCAACCTTAAGGTCAAGGATATAATGCTCCTTACCCACGGAAAAGACGGCTTCGGCAAGGCGGTGAAGAAAGAATGAAACGGGGAATTATTGCCGCAGTTTTAATTACGATTGTTTTTGCCTGCGCATTTTTGGGTGACAAGATGCTTGCAAGCAAAACGGAAGCACTGATCGAAGCCGCTCACACCGTTTACGAAAGCCCGAACGAATATGACGGATTTAAAAAGCTTTGGGATAAAAACAAGACCGCCTATGCCCTGCTGATCGATCACGAATATTTTGAAGACATCGGCTTGAACATCGATGCGCTCGGCTTAATTGAGCAGGAAAATTTCAAAACAAAATGTGCAAGCATTATTGCAGAATTGGAGGAGCTGAAGGAGCATATAAGCTTCACAAGCAAGAGCCTGTTTTAGGGCTTGGTTTTTCGTTTGTGTTCACGGAATGTTTACAAAGCCCCATATACAATCCACAGTATATGCCAATAGCGAAAAACGCAACAAATTGTGTAGCCAAGTATTACCAAACACATTATACGCACAATTTGCACACAAAAAAATTGCAAAAAGAATCTCCTTGTGGTATTATTGAAGCACAAGGAGGTGATAGTGTGGTTTATGTATGGATCGGTGCATTGATTGCTTTAATCGTTGTCGAAGCCGCTACGGTTCAGCTCGTGACAATTTGGTTTGCTCTCGGCGCATTGGCGGCACTAATCGCCACACTGCTTAAAGCGAGCCTTTATGTGCAAATCGGCGTTTTCATTGCGGCGAGCATCATTGCGTTGATTGCAACAAGACCCTTGGTCAAAAAACTGACAAAGCAAAAGGCTTCGCCCACCAATGCAGACCGTTTTATCGGCGAAACGGCAATCGTGACCGAGGAAATCGATAGCCTACAAAGCCGAGGCACGGTTAAGGTCAAAGGCTCTGTTTGGTCGGCAAAAACCGATGACGGCAGTAATATTCCGGCAGGTCATCAGGTTACGGTCAAGCGAATCGAGGGCGTTAAGCTGGTTGTCGAAAAAGCCGAGGCAACCGCAAGCAAATCATAAGGAGGCATATATAATGGAATTTGTTATCCCTGCAATTATTGTTTTGATTATTATTGTACTGATCGTTTCAAACATCAAAATCGTTCCGCAGTCGAAAGCCTATGTCGTCGAAAGACTCGGCGCATATAACGGCACTTGGCAAACAGGCGTACACATAAAAATTCCGCTTATCGAAAGGATTGCGAAAATCGTATCCCTCAAGGAGCAGGTCGTTGATTTTCCGCCTCAGCCCGTTATCACCAAGGATAACGTTACAATGCAAATTGACACCGTTGTTTTCTTCCAGATAACCGACCCGAAGCTTTACTGCTACGGCGTTGAAAGACCGCTTTCGGCAATCGAAAATCTTTCTGCAACAACTCTGCGTAACATCATCGGCGAATTGGAGCTTGATCACACTCTGACCTCCCGTGACACAATCAACGCAAAAATCCGTGGTATCCTCGACGAAGCCACCGATGCGTGGGGCATTAAGGTCAACCGTGT
>CAYQRS010000030.1:0-12558 GCA_964419825.1 uncultured Eubacteriales bacterium | reverse complement strand
GCGCCACCTTGCCAAGGTGGAGGTAGCGAGTTCGAGCCTCGTCATCCGCTCCATTCAAAGTCGCAAGCTGATTGTTTGCGACTTTTTTCTTTACCCAAAAAGGAGGGACAACGCCGTGAAAAAAATAGTTTTGCTCAATTCTTCACCTCACAAAAATTCCGTTTCGGCAACAATCTGCGATGCTTTCCTTTCTGCGGCTCACGATATGGAAATCAAAGCCTACAACGCCTATGATTTGGCAGCGAAGCCTTGCTATGCCTGCGGCTTCTGCAAGCGCAACAAGGGCTGCTGTGCGTTTGATGATTTGGCTGAATTTCACCGTGATTTTGAGCAAGCGGATTACTTCATCATTTCCACGCCGATTTTCAACACCTCTGTCCCCTCGCCGCTCAAGGCGATTATCGACCGTTTTCAGCCGTATTTTGAATTGCGCTTCACCCACGGCATCAAGCCGACGATTGAAAAAGCGAAAAAAGCCGCTTTAATCATGAGTGCAGGCAATGCGGAAGAAACCTGCGAAGCAATCGAAAAAATGCTTCGCCGCCAATTCACCGTGCTTAACACGCAGCTGAAAGAGACGGTGCTTTTCAGCGGAACAGACAGCCTCGCCCCCTCAGAAAGCTTTTTGGAAGAAGCAAAAACAGAAGGCGTTTTCTTTTTTTCCTGATATAAAAAAACTCGAACCTCCTGCAGGAAGCCTGTAGGAGGTTCTTTTTGTTCGCATTGCGAAAAATTCAATTATTTGTTGAAGAACTGAGGCAGGTAATCCTTGTGAGCCTCTTTCATCTCGTTGAAGCAGTTGAGAGCCTTCTCCCAATCGCCAACAAGGGGATGGATAAGCAGAGCGTTGAGTGCAGCTTCGTCTGAGCCTGTTTTAGCGGCCTCGACAGTATAACGCTCATACTCCTTAACAACGCTCATCAAGCCGATAATGTGGCGGTTTTTAACCTCGGGAACTTCAACGGGAACAGCGCCGTTTTTGCCAACTCTTGCGGCGATTTCAACAACATCGTCGGGCTTGAGGAAGGGAAGAGTGTTGCCGTTCTTGATGTTGACAACCTGAACCTCGTTTGTATCGTTTGCGATTGAGTTGATGAGCGAAACAGCAACAAGTGAATACTTGTGACCGCCACGCTGATCAAGGAGAGCGGGCTTAACATAAAGTCCCTCATCCGAATACATTTCGAGAAGTTCCTCTTCGATTTCCATGCACTTCTGGGCACGGCTCTTTTCGCCCTTGAGGAGATACTGGAGCTTTGCGTTGCGGCAGTAATAATACTGAAGATATGATGAGGGGATAGCGTGGATAGCGGCGAGAGTTTCGAGTGAGAAGCCATCATCCTTAATGTTGTTCATAACCTTCGGTGAGAAGCCCTGCTCAATAAGACCGTCAAGCTTCTCTTCGCCGTCAACCTTAACGGAGGTGATCCAGCTCAGGTGGTTAAGACCAACATAGGTGATTTCAGTATCATCGCCTGTGATTTCCTTTGTGTCGTCAATCATATCAATCGGAACGTTGCAAAGACCGATACATTTAACATTTGTGTTGTTGAGAACATACTCTGTAACAATGCCTGAGGGGTTGGTGAAGTTGATAAGCCAAGCATCGGGGCAGATTTCCTCAATCTTGTCGCAGATGTTCTTGATTACGGGAATTGTACGCAGAGCCTTGAAGAAGCCGCCGATACCCGTTGTTTCCTGACCGATAAGCTCATATTTGAGCGGAATGGTTTCGTCAAGATGTCTTGCAGGCAGCTTGCCTACACGAATCTGAGTGACAACGAAATCTGCGCCCTGAAGAGCAACATCGAGGCTATCTGTGAGAACGGTCTCACACTCAATGCCTGCTGCCTTGAGCATACGGATGCAGAGATTGCCGACTATTGTGCGCTTACGGTCATCAATATCCATAAACGAAATCTTCTTGAGTTTGAGCGAATCCTGTGCTTTAAGGAATCCGTCAACAAGCTCAGGGCAATATGTACTGCCTGAACCGATAACAGCAACTGTAATTTCTTTCATAATTTTTATCCTCCGTTTAATAATAATTTATTTAGCAAAATCCTGCAAAATCCAGTTAATGCAGCCGAAAACGGGAGCTGCGCTGAGTTTTGTAAATTTCAGCTTCTTGTTTGTGAGCTTACCTGCTTTTTCAATCATAAGGTCAACATATTTTGCGCTGGGAAGCTTTGTGTGAATTGAGCCTGCGAGAACAACCTCAACCTCATCATCAAAATCAAGCTCGTTTGCGTGAGCGGCAATTAGATATGCGCCACGGTCAGCAAGAGCTTCAACGGCTTTCATAACAGGGGCATCGTTAAGCTCTGCGGCGGCAAAGAAGAAATCGATAAGGCGCATAACAAAGCGCTCCATCTTTTCCTCATCCTCGTACATACTTACTGTTGCAAGGAATTCCTCTCTTGTTGTGATGCCGAATTCGTCATAGAACATCTTAGTCATCGCAGTCGGAGCGATATGGAGCATAACATCATCATAGATAATGCGGTAAGCGGTAATAGCAATCTGATGTCCACCGCCGATGTCACCCGAAAATTCGCCAAGACCTGCAAGCTGTTTCATATTGCCCTTGCGGTCAATAGCGTTACAGCACATTCCCGTGCCCATGTTGTAGCCGATTGCCGCACCCGTAACGCTGCCTGCTTTTACGCCAAGGAAGCCGTCATTGAAAATCTCAAAATTTTTAAGACCTTTTTCCTTGAGCTTCTCACACATAATATCGTGCTGGAAGGGATGGTCGATGCCTGCAAGCCCCATAAGGGTGAAGCTGACATCATCAAGAGCAATTCCGTAGGTCTTGACCAAATCATTAAGACCGCCGAAGATGATTGCGCTTGCCTCGTCGAATGAGCCCTCCATATTCTCATGGTTACTACCCGGAGATTTAACGGCACAAAGCTCGTTTTTGTTTTCGTCAAAAAGTGTGTAAGCGGTTTTTGTTCCTCCGCCGTCAACGCCTATGTAATACTTCAAAGCAATAATTCCTTTCTTTCTCAGTTATTTATATCATAATACTCAAAGCAGACTTCGTCAAGACAATATCTGCCTCTTTCATACGGTTCTCTGTCAATCCAGCCGCCGCTTGTGAAATCAGGGACAGCAACGGGATGGCTGCCCAAGGCTATCGATTGCTCCGATAAGCAGGTAATGCTCATCCAAAGCGCAGTGTCATAAACATCGATTGGCGGCCTTGTACCGTTCATTGCGGCATTGGCGAAAGCGGAAAGCACAAGATAATCCATACCGCCGTGACCGTTATGAACGCCGTTCCTGCGGTATTCTGCCCAGAGCGGATGCTCATATTCATCCAAATAAGCCTGCGCATCCTCAAATTCCTCGTGAGGCGTTCTGCCGCTGATATGTATGCGCTTGCCGTCCTCATAATAAACGCCCTTTGTGCCGTCAATACGGTAGCCCCTTGAATAGCCCCTCGGAATTGTACATTCGTGGGTGAGGAGTATCGTTTCGCCGTGAGCGCATTTGATCATCGTTGTCACAACATCGCCCTGCTCAAAGCGTGTGGATGCCAAATCATAATTTTCGCCTTTGTTATCTTCAATCCATTGGTTGAGTCCCCTTGCGTTGCTTGACATTGAAACAAGCGAAACAAGGCGGTTGCCACGGTTAATGCCGAGGAGTTTGCAAATCGGACCTAATTGGTGAGTCGGATAAACCTCACCGTTGCGGTTCATAAAGTTGAAAAGTCTGCCGTGGCGGTTTTCTCTGCCGAGAGCGATTTCATCTCTCAAATCGTGCTGATAAGCGCCTTGGACATGAACGACCTCGCCGAAAACGCCCTGCTTTTTCATATTGAACAGTGCCATTTCAGCCCTGTCATAACAACAGTTTTCGAGGAGCATACAGAATTTGCCTGTTTCACGGCTTGTGCGCACAAGGCTCCAACATTCTTCGATATCCGCCGCACCGCCGACCTCAATGCCGACATGCTTGCCTGCTCTCATACAGTCAACGGCGATTGCGGAATGGGTTATCCAGGTTGTCGCAACCATAACCGCACCGATGTCCTCACGGGCTAAAAGCTGTTTGTAATCGGTGTAAGCATCAGGGCGAAAGCCAAATTCTTTTTCGATTATATCAGCGCCCTGCTTTGCACGGTCAGAATATTTGTCGCACACAGCGGCGATTTTAACGCCCGGTACGCTTTGCAGCTCTTTGATAAGGCTTGCGCCTCTCGGTCCGATGCCGATCACACCGAAATTCATTTCGTAATCCATATCAATTCACCTATTTAAAAATCTTTTTCAAAATTTTTTTGAAGCGCAAATTATAGAAAATTACTAATTTTGAAAGCAGATTATCGTAAATAATAAACACGAAATCGGCAACAAGCAAAAGCAACAGATAGCCGTACTTGTCACTCTGTCCCATATCGTCAAACGGAATCCCCAAAATCTTAACCGTGAAAACCGTTGCGGCAATAACGGCGAGATTGAAAACGATTAGCTTCAAAAGCCAAGAAAAAAATCTTGGCAATTTTTCAAGCCCTGTTTTGATGAGCGGGTAATAACCGAAAAATGCAACATAAAATGTAACCGCCTCTTTATCAGGCACGATGAAAACCGAAAGCAGGCTCACCGCCACATACACAACCGCCGCCCAGCTTTTGCCCGCCGCCATCACCATTATAACCAACAGCGTGCCTGCAAAAAGCGGCATTGCATAGGACATAAACGGTATAACAGCCGTCATAAGCATAAGCACAACGCTTACAGCGGTTACAATACCGCCCAGAGCTGTTTTAGAGGATTTTTTCATAACCGCTTCTCCAAAAGGCAAACGGCGTGTGCGGCAATTCCCTCGCCGCTACCGCTGAAGCCCAAGCCCTCCTCCGTGGTGGCTTTGACGCTGATTTTCTGCTCATCAACGCCGCAGGCGGAAGCAATGTTCGCCCTCATTGCCGCAATGTGCGGCTTAAGCTTTGGCGCTTGAGCAATAACGGTTGCATCAACATTGCCGAGGGCGTAGCCTGCCTCATTGACACGGCGCATAACCGCCCTGAGCAGCTCAAGGCTGTCTGCATCCTTAAAGCTCGGATCGTTATCGGGGAACATTGTGCCGATGTCGCCCATTGCGGCAGCACCCAAAACAGCATCGCTGATTGCGTGAAGCAAAACATCCGCATCGGAATGACCGAGCAAGCCCTTTTCATAGGCAATTTCAACGCCGCCGAGAATGAGCTTCCTGCCCTCAACAAGGCGGTGAACATCGTAACCGTGACCGATTCTGAGCATCATTATTCCCCTTTCATCAGCGAGGTTGCCATAGGTATATCCTCGGCTGTTGTTATCTTAATATTTGAATATTTGCTTTGTGTGATTTTAATTTTCTTGCCGCATTTTTCAAAAAGACTGCAATCATCAGTCATATTTTTCACATTTTCACCAAGCTCAGCCAAGGCTTCAAGGTAAGCCTTCTTCTCAAAGCATTGCGGAGTATGAATTGCACGGAGCGTTTCACGCTCAGGTGTGCCGAGAACGAAGCCGCCCTCATCGGTGATTTTGATTGTGTCCTTGACCTTAACGGCACAAGCCGCCGCACCGTATTCATAGGCTGCGGCAAGGGTTTCGTTGATCGTATCCTGCTCAACAAGCGGTCTTGCACCGTCATGCACGGCAACAAATTCGGTTTCCTCGCTCGTTGCGGCAATCGCCCTCGCAACGCTTTGCTGGCGTGTTTCGCCGCCGAGTACAACCGCCTTGACCTTTGAAAAGCCTCTGAGCAGCTCGCTGTAAATTTCAAGATTATCCTTTGATGCGGCAACGATTATCTCATCGGTGTTTGCGTTGATTTCAAACGCCTCAACGCTCCGTTCAAGCACCGTTTTGCCGCCCAGCTCCAAGAGCATTTTATTCTTCCCCATACGGGTGGATGAGCCTGCGGCAACAATGATAGCCGATGTGAATTTCCTTTTCATATCCTGCCGACAGCCTCCTTATATTCTTCGTAGCTCATAAAAGTGTTAAGCAGCTGTAAAAGCTGTTTGGTCGAGAGTCTTTCGGGCAGGCTGAGCATTTTCAGCAAGGCGGCTTTTTTTGCGCCGCTGTTCTCGCCGCCGCTCAAGCCATCCTCAAACAAATCAATCATTTCGATTTTTCGGCTCGGCTCACTTGCCTCATCAAAGAGGACTCCTGCCTTTGTGAGTGCTTGAACCAGCGCCTCGGTTTCCATTCCCTCAACGCCGATTTTGCCCTCCTTACCTGCCTTATCCTTGCGCCTTTCTTTGCCGAAAACATCGGGGATATATGCGTGGAAGACCTTATCCTGCGCAACCGAGCCGCCGAGGAAATTGCGGATTTTGAAGCCTGCGGAATCGCTATCCGTAAGGATGAGTATTCCGTTTTTTTCGGCAAGGCGGCGAATCAAAGCCTGCTTTTCCTTATCCTTAAAAATCGCAAAGCCGTCAGTTTGAATTATCGTTGCATCAAGCAGAGCTTCCAAACGAATTTTATCGTATTTTCCCTCCACAATAACGGCCTGTTTCAATCTAATCATACAGTCACCTCAGCTCATCAGCATAAGCTTGAGCATAACCTCCTCCAAAATCCTGCGTTCATCGAGTGCCGTGCTTTTAATGCGGCTATCCGCATCGGCAAGCACCTCCAGGCAATCACGGATTTGCGGTATGGTCATATTTGCGCTGTTCCTTGCGGCATTTTTGAGCAAGAACTCACGCCGCCTGTAATTGAAAATCTTTGCAGGTGCATCAACCGCCTCACCGCTTGCAAGTGCAACCTGCGCACGGTACATATCGACATAGGTTGAAATTAAGATGCCCAAAATCACAACAGGCTTTTCTTTTTGAGCAAGCAAATCATTGAGTATATCAAAGGCCTGTTGAGCAGTTCCACCAACAAGCGCCTTGGATAAATCGAACACGCTCGCATCGAGGCTTTTAATACAAATCAAATCAATATCACTGCGTTTGATTTCACCCTCGCCTTTGTAAAAGCAGAGTTTCTCCAGCTCATTAAGCAGGGTGTTCAAATCATCGCCAACACGGCTGACAAGGTAAGCCGAGCAATCTCTCGACAGGGTGCATTTTCGCTTTGCCGCACCGTTTTCAAGCAGCTTATAAAGCGACGCTCCGCTCATTTTGTTAAGGCACAGCACCACACCGACCTGTTCGACCAAGCCGATGAAATCCTTAGTCTTGCTTTTTTTCTCATCCAAGGCAACGCTGTCCATAAAAAAGATAACAACGCAGTTTTCGGATAAATCGGAAAGCACCGACATCAGCGCATCGAAATCATCGTTCTTCATTTTTTCAACTGCCAAATCCTTAACACAAACGCAGCTGTATTCGCTCATAAACGGCATTGATTGCGCCGCCTGATAGAACGCATCAAGCTGAAAATCTTCTCCGTTAATCTTATGCAGGTTGAAGCCTGCCGTATCATCATCAACCGCTTTTTTCTGCAAAAGGGCGGCATAATGCTTTTTGAGATAATCTTCATCGCCGTAAATCAGGCAGATCGGTGGCAATTCGCCGTTGCCGAGCTGCTTTTTAAATTCCTGTTCGGTTAGCCTTGCCACAACAAATCACCTCACCGTGAACGATTTATTTTTACCGAAGGTTAAAGTTATATTACCGTTATCTGCCGTTGAATAGGCATTGCTGTAATTGATTTTTGTTCCGCCCGCCGCAGAGATAACAGCGGCACTGCATCCGCCGAAATCATACCAGCTCGGAGGCTGACAGCGGCAGAACAGGAAATCCGCCTGCGCCGATGAACCGACAAAGCTCTCCTGAGTGTTCCTGCCGAAAAGGAACAAAACCGTTCCGTTTTCGCTGACCAAACGGCAATAGCTGCCGCTCGGAGCATAACGGTATTCAATATTACAGCCGTTGAAGCTGTAATCAAAATTTTCTCTTTTTACAATTCGCTCCGTCGGCACATAAGCTGCAACATCGCTGCTGCAACCGACTTTTTCGAGCAGCATCAACTCAACATAGCCGACACCCAAATCATCGAGTGCCTCGGTTACGGAATAACTGTTTTCCGCACCGCAACCGATAATGACCGCACGTGCGCCCTTTGAAACGATGAAGCAATAATCATTGCCGCTTTCAACTGCGGTCACATTGATTTTGTCACGGTCGTTACAATAGGAAAGAACGGCTGTGAGCGCAAGGCTCACGCAAACGAACGCCGAGCAAAGGCGCATTGCCGTTTTTGAGCTTTTAACCGCCAAAATGATTATGCCGATGAAGCCGAGTACAGCCGCAAGCCAAAACTTGAAATAATAAGTATTCACGCTCACAGCAGGCCAATCAAGCTGCGGCAATCGGTTGACAACTGCCAAGATATAGCCCGAGCATATACGGCACAGCACAGCCGAAAATTCAGCCGCAATGCCAAGCGGCAAAACCGAGAATATTCCGCAGATAAGCACCAGCGGAACAGCCCAAAAGGTCAACAAATTCGCAGGCACAAACACCGAGGATAGCAAGCTGAATTTATAAATATAAACAGGCAAGCAAAAAAGCGTTGCCACAAGCGAGGTCACAACGGCTTCCGCCAAGGCGTTCATCAGCCGAGCAAGTCGGCGAATTTTGACTTTTTCAATCAGCGTTTTGATTGGGGCAATTCCGACCTTTGCAAAAAGAACGATGCCGAGCGTTGCGCTGAAAGAAAGCATAAAAGCCGTATCCATAACGGCATTGGGATTGATAAGCGTAATAATCAAAGCGGCCGCACCGAGGGAATTGAGCGAATCCGCATTACGGTCGATCGCATTGCCAAGAAGCATAATACAAACCATAATGCAAGACCTGACCGCAGATGCGGTGAAGCCCGTAATGCCTGCGTAAATCACCGCCACGGCGATACAGACAGCGCTCACAGCACGGTAACGCCGTTTGAATATGCGTGAAAGTGCGGAATAGAGATAGAGCACGATTATGCTCATGTGCAAGCCCGAAACCGCAAGGATATGAGAAAGACCGCAGTAAGAAAAATTGCCGATTGTCTGCGAGGATAAATGCGCCTTACTGCCCGTGAGCATACATTCGGCAACGCCGCCTGCTTCATTCGGAATCAGCTCATTGAGCCTTGCGGAAATATAGCTGTTCAGCCTGAGCACATAATACATCGGCGGTCTGCTTTGCGCCGATGTGAAAGCAATGCTCATTTCATCCTCTGCGGTCGCACCGAGGTAAAGTCCCTTTGATTTGTAATAGGCTTTGACCTCGTCACTCGTATTGCCTGCTTCATAAATGCTTCCGATGAATTCAACCCTGTCATAAGGCTGTGCGTCAAGCGGAAGCTTCGTGCGAAAAAGCAGCTTGAAATCGGCATCTGCGCCGTCAACGCTTTCGGCACGCAGGGTGTAAGTGTATTTTGAGCCGTTGAAGCTCGGATTGCTCACAATAACCGCTTCGATTTCCCTATTCTCACCGACAAAGGGCAAAAGCATTTTGTCAACCTGATAGGCGTTGAGCGCAAAGCCCAATGAACCAATCAACAAGCCGAAGCAGCAAACGGCAACCGTCAAATCACGCCGCAGAGCCTTGCTCACAAGAGAAAACGCAAGGCACAAAGCCGCAACCGCCGCAACAAAGGCGACATTCAAATCCGTCAAGCAGAGCATATACAGCGCAAAAACAGCGCTGAAGCCGAGCAACGCAAACGGTCGGGCAATCATCTTTCAAGCAAGGGTAATTTTTCGAGGAAAACAATATCGGTTCTGTCTGCAGCATCGCCCTCGGCAAGGATTGCCGCCTGAGCCACAACATTTGCACCGAATTTTTCCATAAGCTCAACCATTGCACGCATCGAATCGCCAGTGCTGATAACATCATCGAGAATTACGACTCTTTTGCCCTTCATCTCCTCACCGTCTGCCTTATCGAGGATAAGGGTTTGCTCACCCTTTGTTGTAATCGATTGAACTGTGACGGAAACAGGGTTCTTGATGTAAAGCTTGTTCTTTTTGCGTGCGACGAAATATTTTTTACCGCTCTGGCGTGAAAGCTCATAAGCGAGCGGTATGCTCTTTGCCTCAGGCGTTACGATATAATCGAACTCAGGCAGTTTTTTGAGCAATTCGGACATTGCGGCAACCGTCAGTTCAACATCGCCAAAGCAAATGAAGCCCGCAATATCCAGCTTATCGTTAAGATGGCAGCGAGGGAGCTTGCGCTCCAAGCCCGCAATCGTCATCGTGTAAAATTCGCTCATTTCAAATTCCTCTTTTCTTTAACTCAAATCAGCCCGGAGGCCAAGTGAAGTCTCTGCCGCCGAGCAGGTGGAAATGCAGGTGCGGAACGCTTTGACCTGCGCTGACACCGCAGTTTGTAACAATGCGGTAGCCATTATCCAAGCCCTGTTCCTTTGCGACCTTAGCGGCAACCTCGAAGATATGGGCAACCAATGCTGAATTGCTCTCATCGATTTGTGCCGCCGATTGAATATGAGCTTTCGGAATAATCAGAATGTGTGTGGGCGCTTGCGGCTCAAGATCAAAGAAAGCAAGCACCTTATCATCCTCATAAGCCTTGTTTGAGGGGATTTCCCCTGCGGCTATTTTGCAAAAAATACAATCGGACATATTTTTCACCTCTTATTTTAACATTGCGCCGACAATGCCTTCAGCGGCATCGAGAGCGGCTGAAATCTTTTCAATTTCCTTAGCGCCTGCCATTGCGAAATCGGGCTTACCGCCGCCGTTACCGCCTGCTAGCTGTGCAACGCTGCGAACGATTGCGCCTGCATTTGCGCCCGAAGCAACAGCAGCCTTGCCGCAAGCAACGGCAATATTTGCCTTTGCACCGTTTACGCAAGCAATTACCGCAACAATATCCTCGCCCTGCTCCTTTGCCTTATCGCCGAGGGCACGAATATCATCAGCGGACATATTTTCAACCTTTGCCGTGATGAGCTTAACTGCGCCGACCTGCTTTGCATCTGTGAAAATATCAGCAGATTTAATATCTGTAAGCTGAGCGGAAAGGGAAGCAATCTCTTTATCCTTCTCCTTGATCTCGTTAGCCATTGCGGCAGCCTTGCGGTCAATTTCGTTGATGTTGCCGAGCTTCATTGCCTTTGCCGTGTCAACAATAAGGGTGTTGAGCGATTTGATATAATCAAGCACGCCTGTGCCTGTTACAGCCTCGATACGGCGAACGCCCGAAGCAACCGAGCTTTCCGAAACGATTTTGAAAAGACCGAGGTTGCCTGTGTTGCTTGCGTGTGTACCGCCGCAAAGCTCAAGCGAAAAATCGCCTGCTTTAACAACACGAACACGGTCGGAATATTTCTCACCGAAGAGAGCCATTGCACCCATTGCCTTAGCCTCGTCAATATCCATCTCGGTCGATGTGACTTCAACGCCTGCGAGGATAACTGAGTTGACCATATCCTCAACCTCTTTCAGCTCCTCTGCCGTGAGAGCGGAGAAATGCGAGAAGTCGAAGCGCATTGCCTTGCTGTTAACAAGCTGACCTGCCTGCTCAACATGGCTGCCGAGAACCTTACGCAGAGCCGCCTGAAGCAGGTGAGCCGCTGTGTGGTTGCGCATTGTTGCCTCACGCTCTGCCTTATCGACCTTTGCGGTAACACAATCGCCTGCCTTTGCGCTTTCGCCCTCGGTGATTTCACCGAAGTGAAGAACAACACCGTCATTGGTCTTGGAGGTCTTTGCAACCTCAAAGGTGAAGCCGTTGCCCTCAATCACGCCTGTATCGCCTGCCTGACCGCCGCTCTCACCGTAGAAAGAGGTTGTGTCAAGCACAAGGGCGGCTTTTGTGCCGCTTTCGAGAAATTCGGCACGGTCGCCGTCAACGATAATCGAAACGATTTTTGCATCCTGCTCTGTCTTTTCGTAGCCGACGAATTCTGTCTTGGGCAAGCCCTTTGTGACAACGCCTGTATCGTCCCAGCCCTCTGCACCTGCGTTTTTACGAGCGCTTCTCGCACGCTGACGCTGTTCGAGAACGAGCTTATCATATTCCTCAAGGTCAACGGCGATGCCTTTTTCCTCAAGAATTTCTTTTGTCAAATCAATCGGGAAGCCGTAGGTATCTGAAAGCTTGAAGGCATCTGCACCGCTGAGAGTGTCACCGCAATCGGCAGTCATCTGCTCAAGGAGCTGTAAGCCTGTATCAATCGTGCGCAGGAAGTTTTCTTCTTCAAGCTGAATAACCTTGATAATAAAATCGTGCTTTTCGACAAGCAGAGGATATGCGTTTTTGTTTTCGTTAATAACCGTTTCGCAAACCTCGGCAAGGAAAGGACGGTTGATGCCGAGCATTCTGCCATGGCGAGCGGCACGGCGGAGCAAACGGCGGAGAACATATCCCCTGCCCTCATTTGAGGGCATAACGCCGTCACCAATCATAAAGGTTGTTGAACGGATATGGTCGGTGATAACACGCAAGGAAACATCCTTTTTCTTGTCTGCGTGGTATTCAACGCCTGCAACGGAGCAAATATGCTTCATAATGTTTTGAATGGTATCGACCTCAAAGATGTTTTCAACGCCCTGAGAAATGCAAGCAAGGCGTTCAAGACCCATACC
>CAYQRS010000029.1:0-12607 GCA_964419825.1 uncultured Eubacteriales bacterium | reverse complement strand
CGGCCAGTTCGTTCTTGCAGGTAACATCCTTGTAAGACAGCGTGGCACTCACATCCATCCCGGCACCAATGTTGGCAAGGGTTCAGACGATACTCTTTTCGCAAAGGTTGACGGCGTTGTTAAGTTCGAGCGCCTCGGTCGTGACCGCAAAAAGGTAAGCGTTTACACTGTTGAGCAGTAATTAAACACAAACCGAGAAAGTTGCCTATTACTTTTTGTAGCAGGCAACTTTTATTTATATTACGAGCCTTCGGCTTCTTGCCAAGACGCTTGTAATTTAGGGAGGCATTGCTATGGGCGCAAGTCTCAAACGCACCCAAAAATGGGATACGCTCAAATGTGTGCTTGCATTTTTGGTTGTCTGGGGGCACGTTTGCGATTTTTATGCAGAGGAATACCCTGCTTTTCAGTCAATATTCCTGCTGATTTACAGCTTCCACATGCCGTTGTTTATTTTCATTTCGGGGCTTTTCAGCAAAAGAACCGTAAACGAGCAGCGGTACGATAAGCTCGGCGGATATTTGATTTTATATGTTTTGATGAAAGGAATCAACTTCCTTTTCGAGGCGATTGCCTATGGAGAATTCGATTTGCGAATCTTCAAAGAGGGCAGCACGCCGTGGTACATATTTGCGCTGTTTGCGTTCGGCTTAATAACGATCATAGTGCGCAATGTTAAGCCTGCCTATGTGCTGACCTTCAGCATCCTTTTTGCTTGCTTTGCAGGCTATGATACTTCGCTTGGCGATAAGTTCGTGCTTATGCGCATATTGGTATTTTATCCGTTCTATTACGCAGGCTACTGCCTTGATGCGGCGAAGGTTGTCGAATTTTGCAGCGGTAAGGTCAAACGCATTGTTTCGCTTGTTGCACTTGTTGCCCTTTGCGTGAGTGTTTTCTTGCTCGGCGAAAAGGCACATTGGTTGCGCTATCTTGTAACAGGTCGCCACCATTACGGCAAAATCGGCGGCGAAATGACGAGCCAATTCGGTTTCTTCCTCCGCTTGGGATATTATGCGGCTGTTGCGCTGATTTGTTTCTGCGTAATCTGCTTGATACCGAACAAAACACGGCTAAAGGCTTTGCCTGCCGTCGGCAGAAATTCGCTTGCGATTTATGCGTTGCAATTTCCGCTGATACATTGGCTGTTTGATTATTTCCCGTTGCGTGATTATTTTGCCAAAATCACATCGGGACATCCCGGCGTAATCGTTTTTGCGGTTTCGCTTGCAATAACAGCCTTGCTTTCCCTGCCTATACTGAGCAAGGGAATCACCAAAATAATGAATATACCGAAAAAAGAAAGTGTAATCAGCTGATTTGGCTGATTACACTTTTATGTTTTATCCATAAACAGCGGAGAGAATTTTGGGGTTGATGCCATTGAAAACCAATCATTATCGCTGATTATTATATGGTCAACAACTCTAACGCCAAGCGTTTTAAGTGTGGAAATCATCGAGGAGGTTGAGCTTAAATCACTGCGTGAGGGAATTGGCAGACCACCTGGATGATTGTGGGCGATGATTACGCTATCCGCATTGCATTGCAGGGAGATTTGCGCAACCTTACGCATATCGATTTGTGCCGAGCGCAATGAACCGTCTGAAATGAATGAGAGGTTGTTAACTCGGCTTTGTACATCGAGGCAAAGCAGGGCGCAACGCTCGGTTTTCAAGCCGAAGAAATGCGGCAGGAGATATTCGGCTGCCTGCTCAGGGGAGGTTATCTCTTTTCTCGCTTTGGCTTTATCCTGCTTGTAGCGGCGGAAAAGCTCAGGCACCATTGTCAGCAGGGTTGCCGCAACCTCACCGATTCCGTCAACGGTTTTCAATTCGTCAAAAGAAGCTTCAAACACCGCAGAAAGCGAACCGAAGCGGCTAATCAGGTTATGGGCGGTTGCGTTTGTATCTGAACGCTTGTTTGCGTAAAACAGTAGCATTTCGAGTATTTCGTGGTCGGCAAATTCGCTCAAACCGCTTTTCTTGTATTTTTCTCTTACTCGTTCTCTATGACCGTCGTGCATCCTAATGAACTACTCCTAAAATTAAAATACAGAAACAGTAAATTCGTCAACTCCGCCGCCGCTTGATGTTTTAAAGGTGCTGATCGTTGAAGAAGCCTTGAGCGTAGTTGTGTTTTTAACAAGCGGGCGTGACTCCTCGGGAATAATCAAGGTGACAATCGTCTTGCCGCCGCTTTTGGTGACATAGCACATTTCGCCGTATTTCTTGCTCGGAGAAATGTTGCAGGTTTCGTTATAAAGGTTATATGTCAGCGTTGTCGGAACAGAAACAACGCCGCCTTTTTGGCGCAGGGTGAGTGTCATAACGCTGCGCTTGGAAATGTTATATTCTTCGTCAATATAAATCTTCATTCTAACAAATTTTTCGCCGTCTGAAATACCCTCTGCCTTTTGCTTCGCTCCCGTAGAAGAGGGATTGGTGACAACTGCTGTGGTTGCAGCGGTTGTAGTCGGCTTAGTGACGGGGTTGCCGTTTGTATCGGTGATAATTTCGCCTGATGCATCTGTTGCGTAATCGGGCGGCAGGGTAGTTGTGACAACCTGAGTTTGTGTGACGGCGTTGCCGTTCGCATCGGTGAGAACCTCGCCGTTTTCCTTCGTGACAGCCACGGTAATGGCTTCGGTATGGGGCTTGGTGCGGATTTCGGTTACATATTCGCCGCTCTCGTTTGTGACCTTTTCACCCTTCCAGTTGGTTACATATTCAACATAGGTTTCAGGCTCACGAACGGTTGTGGTTTCTTCGGCTGTGGTTGTTTCCTTTTCAGCCTTGATGGGCTTATCGGCTGAAATCTGTTGCCAGCCGAATTCCCAAAGATATTTGCCTGTGACATAGGGCGTAAGACCGCCGGAAGAATCAGCGCTGATGATTTCGGGCGGCTGTGTTGTAATATCTTCAAGCTCAAGCTCACGCTCGAAAAGCGAGCCGTTTTCGTCAACAAGAAGCTGAACGGTCAAAAAAGCCGCCAATGCGAGCAGGGAAACAGCAAGAGCAACAATTAATTTTGATTTTGCGTTAGCAGACATAGCTCCTCCAAGGTGGAAAGAAGAATAAATATAAGAAAATAATAACATAATCGTTTGCAAATTACAAGCATTTGAGGGTGTATATTGCCGAAAAAAATAATCGTGAAGCACGAAAAAAGGTTTGCTCGAAGCCAATGTGCCGCAACAAAAGCACAAAATCACGCAAAGAATATGGTTGTAGAGTGCTTAGAAATATGAAATGATGTCTAATGAAAAGTAAAAGTTCGGCATTTATTTAACGCAACTGTTTCATAAAATATGGCAAGAATTGAGTATTTGACGCTATATATGATATAATTATTCTATACGGAATGAGGTGAAACTGTGAACAATATTTTCGAAGAATATTTGCGTGAGAAAGAACCGCAGAAAAAAGAAAAGGGTTATGCTTGGCATACCGCAATCGGTCTGCAAGCAGTTGACGGACCTAATACAAGTGAATGGTTTTGATGTTCAAACGATATTTTTGCAGAAAATGCTTGGTATTTCAAAAGTGCACTTGTCAGTGCAAACTATACCAACCTCAAAAAAGGTGTTCACGAAACAACCGAGTTTTTGGAATTGTTTTTAAGAAATCTGTTGCTTGGCGAAAACAATCCTCTGAAAAAGCGAGATATGCACATTAGTGGTGCGCTATCTGCTCTAAAGCGAAACAAGGAGATTGAAAATTGCACTTTGGATTGCACTTTGAACGAAATAGCGGTTTTGAACTTACTGAGATCAGATGCGAAAATGAGACAAAAGAAAATTGCGGAAAGCATCAAAAAATCCGAAAGAACCGTTAAAACAATCACGACCTCGCTTGAAAAGAAAGGCATAATAACAAGAATGAACGGCAAGCGCTTCGGATACTGGAAAATAAATATTCATTGAAAAAACGACCCCGTCTTTGCGATTTGCAGAGATTGGGTCGTTTTGAATAGATAAAGAATATTGCTTCTTTTGTTTGCAGAGCTTTGCGTGAGCTGTTGTTTTGGAAAAAGCAAAGCGGCGGCACAGCTTTCGCAGTACCGCCACATTACATTAGATATTGTCAGAGTAGCCCGATTAAGGGATAGCTCCGATTGGTTGCTAAATAAGGTTAACTTATTTAAGCTCAACCTTTGCGCCAACTTCTTCAAGCTTAGCCTTTGCAGCCTCAGCCTCGTCCTTTGAAACGCCTTCCTTGAGAGCCTTGGGAGCGCCGTCAACAAGAGCCTTAGCATCAGCAAGACCAAGACCAGTGATCTCACGAACAGCCTTGATAACCTTGATCTTCTCTGCGCCAGCCTCAGCAAGGATAACGTCGAACTCAGTCTTCTCTTCTGCTGCTGCAGCTGCTTCTGCGGGAGCTGCGACTGCAACTGCTGCTGCAGCTGATACGCCGAACTCATCCTCAACAGCGTGAACAAGCTCTGAAAGCTCAAGAACTGAGAGTGATTTTAATGTTTCAATGATTGAAGTAATCTTTTCAGACATGGTATTAAACCTCCGTTAACAATAATAAGTTTTGTTTAAAATTATTCTGCTGCAGGAGCATCCTCTGCGGGAGCTGCCTCAGCATCGTCAGCCTTAGGAGCTGCTTCGCCGCCATTATCAACAACTGCCTGGATAACACGGGCAAATGCTGCGATGGGAGCCTGGAATGCGTTGCAAACTGTTGCAAGAAGAACCTCTCTTGAGGGAAGCTTTGCAAGGCTTGCGATCTTTTCGAGGCTGATGATTTCTTTATCAAGATAACCGCTCTTTACCTCGAAGGTTTTGCTTGTATCTGCGTACTTGCTAAGGATACGAGCAGCAGCGACATAATCGTCTGCACTTGTAGCGATAGCTGTTGTGCCGTTGAGAACCTCATCGGGGATTGCGATTTCGGCCTCTTTAGCGGCAAGCTTAAGGAGTGTATTCTTAACAACTGAGTATTTAACGTTTGCCTCACGGAGTTCAGCACGAAGCTTAGTATCGTCGGCAACGGTAATACCGCTGTAGTTAACAATTACGCCGGCACATGAAGCCTTAAGGTCTTCAGCGAGGGCTGCTACAGCTGCTTTCTTTTGTTCAAGAATTGCTGCACTTGGCATTGTGGAATTCACCTCCGATAAAATTTATAAAAAGCTCTGCCCACCGTTTGGAGGACAGAGCTTAAAAACACAATAAATATGTTAATATGCTTTGATCCTCGGTAGGGGGTGTGAACCTTTAAGCAGAATTAACTGCGCCTACTGTCTTTGGAACAGCTTTACTATTGTAACATAGCGATAATGCTTTGTCAAGCATTATTTTTAATTAGCCAACCTTTGTTGCGTTAACACGAACGCCGGGGCCCATTGTTGATGCAACTGTGCAAGAACGGATGTACTGACCCTTTGTTGCAGCGGGCTTAGCCTTGATAACAGCATCGAGGAGAGTGTTGAAGTTTTCTTCAAGCTTCTCAACGCCGAATGAAGCCTTGCCGATGGGGCAGTGCATGATGTTGGTTTTGTCGAGTCTGTACTCGATCTTACCTGCCTTAGCTTCGGTAACAGCCTTAGCAACGTCAGGTGTAACTGTGCCTGCTTTGGGGCTGGGCATAAGACCACGAGGGCCGAGAACCTTACCAAGACGACCAACAAGACCCATCATGTTGGGAGCAGCGATGCAAACGTCGAAATCCATGAAGCCTTCGCCCTGAATCTTTGCTACAAGATCCTCAGCGCCGACGATTTCTGCGCCTGCTGCCTCTGCTGCTGCTGCATCATCGCCCTTAGCGAAAACAGCAACACGAACGTTCTTACCTGTACCGTTGGGGAGAACAACAGCGCCTCTGACCTGCTGATCAGCGTGGCGTGAGTCAACACCAAGGCGGATGTGTACTTCGACAGTTTCGTCGAACTTAGCTGTTGCAGATTTAACTGCAAGCTCAAGAGCTTCGTTAGCATCATAGAGCTTAGCTTTATCGATGAGCTTAGCGCTCTCAATATATTTCTTTCCGTGTTTCATTGTCTGTATCCTCCCTGCGATCAATCAACAACAGTAACGCCCATGCTGCGTGCTGTACCTGCGATCATGCTCATTGCAGATTCGATGTTTGCAGCGTTAAGGTCGGGCATTTTCTGCTCGGCGATTTTTCTGATCTGCTCACTGCTGATTGTTGCAACCTTTGTTCTGTTGGGAACACCTGAACCGCTTTCGATGTTGCAAGCCTTCTTGATGAGGACTGCTGCGGGAGGAGTCTTGGTGACAAAGCTGAATGTGTGATCAGCGTAAACTGTGATTACGACCGGAATGATAAGACCGATATCGTTCTTTGTTCTCTCGTTGAACTCCTTGGTGAATGACATGATGTTAAGACCATGCTGACCAAGTGCAGGACCAACGGGGGGAGCCGGTGTTGCTTTACCGGCGGGGATTTGAAGCTTTACAAAGCCTACTACCTTCTGAGCCATTGTATTTGCACCTCCGAAAATTGTGGTTGAGCGGGTTACTAAAAGATTTTAACCCTCCCACGGGACAAAAAGCCCCATAACACGGGATATACCCGAAGTTACCAAAAGTTAATTACATTGCAGATTCAACCTGATCAAGCTCAAGCTCGACAAGGGTTTCTCTGCCGAAGAATGATGAAACCGTAACCTTGACAACGTTGTTTTCAAGGTCGATTTCCTGAACAACACCGCTGAAGCCGTCCATAATGCCATCCATAATGTTGACGGTGTCGCCAACCTCATAGCTGACCTCGATAACGTGCTTCTCAACGCCGATTTTGAGCACCTCCGCCTCGGTGAGGGGAACGGGCTTGCTTTCGGGGCCTACGAAGCCTGTAACGCCGCGGGTGTTTCGAATGACGTACCAAGTGTCGTCAGTCATTTTAGCTTGGCCGTCTGCATCGTAATCGACAGCGAGCTTAACAAGGACATAGCCGGGGAAGACCTTGCGCTCAACCTCGTGGGTTGTGCCGTCTTCACGGATCTCCGTAACAAGCTCTGTAGGAATTTTAACATCGAGGATGTATTCCTGCATGCTGCGGTTTTCGACGATTTTTTGAATACTGTCGGCTACTTTGTTTTCATAGCCTGAGTAGGTATGGATTACATACCATCTTGCATCATCAGCCATTGTTGCCCTCCTGAATAAAATTATTCAGCGGCAGCTGTTTTGTCTGCTGCCTTGGTGGATTCGTCGGCTGTGTTTGCGTCGCTTGCCTCCGCATCATCGGCGGCGGTTGTCTTTTCAGCAACGGTTGTTGTTTCAGCAACTGTCGTTGTTTCGCCAACCTTAATACCGAGGATGGCATCGATGCCTTTGGAAAGACCAAGGTCAACAACCCAGATGCCTACGCCGATAAGGATGACAACGGCGATAACGATGCCGGTGTTTTTCCAAACGGTTTTTGCGTTGGGCCATACGACCTTTTTGTTCTCACCTTTAAGGTCTTTGAAGAACTTGCCAATAGCCTTGGCGGAACGAACGAAGAAGTTTTCGCCGTTTTTGCCGGACTTTTTCTTAGAGGCTTTTGCGGCATCGGCAACCTTTTTTGCTGCCTCGGAGTTTTGATCCTTTGCCATTTTGCTACCTCCCGATTATTTTGTTTCTTTGTGGAGAGTATGTTTCTTGCAGAATCTGCAGTACTTGTTCATCTCCAGCTTGTCAGGTGTGTTCTTCTTGTTTTTCATTGTGTTGTAGTTGCGCTGTTTGCACTCAGTGCAGGAGAGAGTAACCTTTACTCTTGCGTCTCCGGCCATAGTTCGGCACCTCCATTTTAAAATTGCCTCCCTCAAAAAGGGCACAAAAAAATAACCCTCTTACAGAGGTACAAGTAATATACCACAAAAGACAGGGTTAGGTCAAGCATTTTTTGATTTTTTGTGAGGATGTTGCTCTTTTGTAGGCTCAGATAAGCCGTGTTTGTTGGTTTTTGATATAATTTGCGCCCGAAAACGGTTGCTTACGGCTGAGTTGAGCTGAGTAAGCTCCGCCGTTACGGCAGATGCTTAATATGATGTTATAAGTATTATATAATTATCGAACAAATAAATCAATAATAATGTTGCAAATAATAAAATAAATTTGTGTGCGAACAAAAATATGCAAGCTAAATACTTGACATTGACTCGATAAAGTTATAATATACACTATGTAGTATGTTAATCTGGTTATTTTGTGCTAATATCCATTTTACATAGTGCCGTGTAAAAGAGCACAAGCCGAATCACTCCTCTTTTACACATTTCAAACTTTTTTGACTAATTTTCTAAAACAAAAAAATTCAAGGAGGTGCCAATCAGTTTGAAATTAGGACTTGCTATTGCACTTATTGTTATCGCTTTCGTTGTAGGCGCTGTTGTGTTCTTCTTCGTCGGCGGTTTAAATAGGCGTAAAGTTGCCGAAGCTAAAATCGGCTCGGCTGAGCAGGAAGCGGAACGCATCATCAGCGACGCTTTATCTCAGGCGGAATCAAAGAAAAAAGAAGCTGTTCTCGAAGCTAAGGATGCAATCCATAAGGAGCGCACTGCGGCTGAGGCTGAGCTTCGTGAGCGTCGTTCAGAGGTTCAAAAGCAGGAACGCCGTATGATCCAGCGTGAAGAATTGCTGGACAAAAAGGCTGACAATTTGGACAAAAAAGACGAAATCCTCAACAGCAAAATAAAGGCTGCTGATGCAAAGCTTGAAGAAATCGAGCAGATCAAGCGCAGTCAGTTCGAAATGCTCGAGCGCATTTCTCAGTTCACCAAGGAGCAGGCAAGGGATTATTTGCTTGCTTCCCTTGAAGATGAGCTTGCCCGTGAAAAGGCACACAAGGTTATGGAGTACGAACAGAAGCTCCGTGACGAATCGGAAACAATGGCTCGTGAAATCGTTTCAACCGCAATCCAACGCTGTGCAGCCGATCAGGTTGCCGAGGCAACGGTTTCGGTTGTCGCATTGCCCAATGACGAAATGAAGGGCAGAATTATCGGTCGTGAGGGACGCAACATCCGCACGCTCGAAACCATCACAGGCGTTGACCTTATCATCGACGATACCCCCGAAGCAATCACTCTTTCAAGCTTCGACCCTGTTCGCCGTGAGATTGCCCGCCAAACGCTTGAAAAGCTCATTGCGGACGGCAGAATACATCCCGCACGCATTGAGGAAATGTACGAAAAATCACGCAAAGAGGTTGAGCACACAATCAAACAGGCAGGCGAAAGAGCTGTGTTTGATGCAGGCGTTAACGGTGTTCATCCTGAGCTTGTTAAAATCCTCGGCAGACTTAAATACCGTACAAGCTACGGTCAGAATGTTCTTAACCACTCGCTTGAGGTTTCTTACATTGCAGGTCTTATGGCTGCTGAAATCGGCGCAGATGTTAAGCTCGCAAAGCGTGCAGGCTTGCTCCACGATATAGGCAAGGCTCTCGACCATGAGCTTGAAGGCTCACACATTGAGCTTGGCGTTGAATATGCCCGTAAGTACAAGGAGAACGAAAAGGTTGTTCACGCAATCCACGCTCACCACGGTGACGTTGAAGCAAAAACAATCGTTGCTTGTCTCGTTCAGGCGGCCGATGCTATCTCTGCGGCTCGTCCGGGTGCAAGGCGTGAAAACGTTCAGAACTATATCAAGCGCCTTGAAAAGCTTGAGGAAATTTCAAACTCCTTCGAGGGTGTTGATAATTCCTTTGCTATCCAAGCAGGTCGTGAAGTTCGTATTATGGTTAAGCCCGATGTTATCACCGACGATAAAATGGTTCTTCTTGCAAGAGATATTGTCAAGAAGATTGAAGAAGAGCTTGAGTATCCGGGTCAAATCAAGGTCAACATCATCCGTGAAAACCGTGCGACCGATTACGCAAAATAACAACAAAAGCAAAAGAACTATGGTGCGAACCATAGTTCTTTTTTTATGCCTGTTCGTTTAGAAATCCAGCTTCCTGATGCAAACGCCGCCGCTGAGCGGATAAGCGCATATACGGGAATTGGATACGGTGTAGAGAGTTGAGCCGATATAGGTGGCTCGGTTGATTTGCAGGTCGGAATCATATATCATCGCCGCTGAATAGCTGTAGGCGTGTCGGTCGCCGTCTGCATCGTAGTAATAGCCGTCCTTGACACTTGAATCGGTTGACGAAAAATTCGTGTAAGTGCCGATGATTTTAAGCTTACCGTTTTCAACGGTGAAGCTTGAGAAAACTCGCCGATAAACCTCTCCCTTGTTGTTGTAAACAAAGCCGAAAATATCTTGACTTTCGCAGGCGAAAAATTCCTTGTGGTCGCCGCTGAAATAGCCTGCCATCGTGATTTTGTCGAGCAAGGCTGGCTTTTCGGGGTTGGAAATGTCGAAAAGACAAACCTTAAAGCCGCTTGTTAAGCCGTCATCATCGCCCTCGGGTCCGATGCCGATGAGGTATCCCTTGTAAGGATGGAGATAGTTGGAAAATCCCGTGATTTTCAGCTCTCCTGCAATTTTCGGCGCTGTTATATCCGTGAAATCAATGCAGAAAAGCGGATCGGTTTGCAGATAAGTTACAACATAGCCGTAATCGCCGATATAGCGCACGGAGCGAATATCCTCGCCCTTTGCAATGCCTGTTATTTTTGCGATTTGTTTAAGCTCCTTATCCAGCACATAGATTCTGTTTTCTTCGTCAAGATGAGCTGCAAGGCGCAGATAACCGTCTTTTTCGTCAATGGCGAATTGGTCGAGCAAATAGCCTTCGATTTCGGCCGTGCCTGTCAGCTCCAAGGCGTTGCGAGCAAAGCTGAAGCGGTAGAGCGTTGTGGCTTGAGAGTGGGTCGGCATAATGGAATCCGCAGCTTGGTTAGCTTGGTTAGCTGTTTCTTTAAATGTTTCGCAGGCGATATAATAATTTTCGGCTGTTGAATAATCGACATTTCCGTTGCCGAGAATTGCCGAGGTGTTGATTTTGCCTTGGTCGAGGTTGTTGAGGTCGATTACGCTCATCACAAGATATGATGAGGAATTTTGGTTTGGCAAAACGGTGATGCAGTCACAGCTTATCGCTTCGCCGTTGTTGCCGTTATAAACCTGCGGCACAACATCGGAATATTTAACATAGCCGTCGCTGAGCTTGACATTGCCGATGTTCACGCTGTAGCTTGTGATGAAAATCAGCTTGCCGCCTGTAAGACGGCTGCTTGTGAGCCAACCGTCTTGAACAAAGCTTTTGATTCGCTTGGGCTTTGCCTTGTCGGTTGTGTCGAAGACCGTCACCTTGGAGCGTTCTCGGCGGTCTTCGCTGCTGAAGCTGTCGTCCGAGGTGAGAAGCATAACATAATTGCCATAAACATACATACCGTGAAGGTTCAACTCATCGAGGGCATCAAGCTCCGTTTGGCTCACCAGAGTCAGCGATTTTGCTTCGATGATTGAGAGCGTGCGAGTTTCGCCGCCGTCGGACACGGTGTAGAGATATTTGCCGTCGTTTTTGAGAATGTCGATTTCATCAACGCCGCTGACTTGATTGTTGGGGCTGTAATTGCCGTTTGCTGATTCGGCTGTATCGGCAACCTCCATATTATACTTGCGGTTGAAGGATGAAGCAACATCGTAGAAGAAATTGGCGGCGCTGTGTTGCTCCTTGTATTTTGCTTTTAAAACCGTGAAATAATCTATGATGTTTTGCTCGGTTGTGTCGGTCGTTGGGGTTACTGTCAGCTCGCTCGGCAGAGTGCTTATCGCAGGCTTGGTGAGCTGAGCATAAATCACCGCCGCACCGAGGCAAAGTGCAAAAACGGCGGCAACCGTGCCGAGAGCCTTGAGTGCGATGATTTTGCCCTTCTTCTTCTGCTCGCTTCCGCTTACAAGCTCGGTTACAGCTTGAGCGCTGAGGGAATCGGGCAGGGCGATTTTTTCGTCAAGTGCTTTTAAGCTGCCCGATAAGGCTTCGATTTCCTTGTTCCTTTTCATTTTGTAAAACCTCCTTCGATAAGGCTTGATTTGAGCTTTTTTAAGGCTCTTGCCTGCTTGGAGCGCACAGTTGATGGCGCAAAGGAGAGGATTTTGCCGATTTCCTTTGAGTTGTATCCGCCGACAATGCCAAGCAGTATTATCTCTTTTTCATCGTCATTAAGGCTGTTGATATGCCGCAACAGCTCGGCAGAACGCAAACATTCCTCGCTCATATCTTCTTCCTGCAATGGCTCGCCGCAAAGCTCGGCAACGGAAAAATCCGCAGAATATTTTTCACGCAGGCTTCTGTTGCATTTGCGGCAAAGTATGCTGAAGAGCCAAGCTTTAACGGCTTCCTCACTTTTGAGCTTGCCGATGCACTTGTATGCTTCGAGCGCCGCCTCTTGCACCGCATCCTCGGCGGCATCCCTGTTGCCGAGACGATAGAGGGCATAACGGAACATATCGGCTGAGAAAAAGGCGAATATTTTGCCGAATGCTTCCGCATTGCCTTTTCTTGCCAAGGCGGCAAGGGAAATGATGTTTTCTTCCATAGCTTTACCCCTTATTGATGCTTGCACTCACGAAAAACCCGTGAAGAAGTGGATGAGTGAGAACGTCGTGAATATTACCGCAGTCTTTTTTTAACGGCATTTATATCAACCTCCTTTGCCATATAAGTGCAAATTTCGGAGGAAAGTGTTGCAG
>CAYQRS010000028.1:0-13335 GCA_964419825.1 uncultured Eubacteriales bacterium | reverse complement strand
GTGTTAGGCACGCCGCCAGCGTTCGTCCTGAGCCAGGATCAAACTCTCTAAAAAAATTGTATCTCACACATTGCTGTGTTGAAACCTTTTTTAGAGCTTAATCGCTCATTCTTCGATGCTGACTTGCATCTGCTATTTTTAATTCGTTACCGAATTACTGTTTGAAGTACTTGAACTTCTCTTGAAATCTTCAAGGGTTTCACTTTCAATCGTTGTTTAATTTTCAAGGTGCGTTTCGTGTCGCTCTTAGCGGCGACATTTATGAATTATATCACAAACCGTTTCGCTTGTCAACACTTTTTTGAAACTTTTTTAAGTTTTTTTCAAACTCGTTTGTTTCGGTGTGCTGTCTCGTTCGACAGCTTTGCTATAATACCAAACATTTCCGCAAATGTCAACACTTTTTTCAAACTTTTTTAAAAAAACTTCTTCTTTTGTTACACGCCTCCTCGTGTTTCTTGATTATGGTATATATAAGTGATACAATAATACCACAACATATAGAGGTATATAATATGTATAACACTTTTAATAGCGCAATGCGCAAGCGATTCGGCTGTAAGGTTTACAAACTGGCGTTAAGCGGCGGCATGACCTGCCCGACAAGAGATGGCACAAAAGGCACAAGAGGCTGCATATTTTGCTCTGCAAAGGGCAGCGGAGATTTTGCCGAGCCGAGGTGCGAGAGCATAACGCAACAAATTGAAAACGCCAAGAGAGCGGTTGAGCACAAAAACGCAGGCGGCAAATACATCGCTTACTTTCAGGATTACACAAACACCTATGCGAGCGAGGAATATTTGCGTGGCATTTTCACCGAGGCAATCAATCACCCCGACATTGTTGCGCTCTCAATCGCAACACGCCCCGACTGCCTCCCTTATAATATAATAAAATTATTACAAGAATTAAATACATTAAAACCTGTGTGGGTTGAGCTTGGTTTGCAGACGATCCACCCTGCGACAGCGGAATATATACGCCGTGGGTATGGGCTTGAAACATACGACGAGGCAATGCGCAACCTGAAAGCGGCGGGAATCGAAACGATTGTTCACGTAATAATCGGGTTGCCGAACGAGACGAAAGAGATGATGAAGGCAACTGTTCAATATGTAGCCGACAGCTCGGCTGACGGCATCAAGCTACAACTTCTCCATGTTCTTGAGGGCACAGATTTGGCAGAGGATTACCGTGCAGGCAAATTCCGCACGCTTGAACTTGACGAATATGCCGACATTATTGCGGAATGTGTTGCGCTTTTGCCCGATAATATGGTTGTTCACCGCATCACGGGTGATGGCGCAAAGCGTGATTTGATTGCACCGCTGTGGAGTGCCGACAAGAAGCGAGTTTTGAACACGCTCAACCGCCGTTTAGCCGATATTTGATTTTTTCATAGATTTCGACCACCTTGAACCTGACCTCATATTTCGGCGATGCTGAAATCACCTTCATCTCATCATCAGTGAAGAAAGCATCCGTATCAACCGTTGCTGCAGGCAGACAGAGCGGCGGAAACATTACGCACCACCAATTTTTGCCCGTAGCCGAGCCGATTTTAATTTTCAACGCAGTATAAACACCTGCAGGCATTGTGAAATTCTCATAACAGCGAGTGTTGAAAAATTCATCGGCAACCGTTACCTCAACCGAATAATCACAGCCGTTATCACGCAAGGTCTTTTCCGCAACCATCTTGATCTCATCAAGGCGAGGTGCTATGATGCTCTGCGCTTGTTGAGCGGTAACCGTGCCGTTAAAGAGGTCGCCGCCCATTTCAAGCACGGCATCACGCACGAGCAGCTTCAGTTCTTGGTCATAATCGGAATCCGATTCGGCAAGGATATGAAGCCGCAGGACATCACGGCGTACGTTTTTGCAGGCGGCGGCAAAAGAGCAAACATTCAGCACCGCCACTGTCACCGCAAGAAATGCACAAAAAAATTTAAATTTCGTTTTCATTATGTTCTCCTTAAAAATCACAAAATTAAAAGCATCGGCGCTGAACCGATGCTTTAATTTTTGCCGCAAAGCGGAAAAGATATTCAGTTAAGGTGAAATTTTACGCAATGCCGAGCTTTCTTGCCATTTCTGCGGTTTTCAATTCAAGGAGCTTTGAAACGCCCTTTTCCTGCATTGTTACGCCGTAAAGGACATCCGCCTCCTCCATTGTACCTCGGCGGTGCGTTATCAAAATAAACTGTGTGTTCTTCGTCATACGGCGTGCATACTGCGCATAACGGGAAACATTGACCTCATCGAGAGCCGCCTCAACCTCATCAAAGAAGCAGAACGGTGCAGGTGAAACCTTCAGGATTGCAAAGAGCAGAGCGATTGCAGAAAGTCCCTTTTCGCCGCCCGAAAGCAAATCGATGTTTTGAACATTTTTGCCAGGAGGTTGAACCTTAATTTCAATCGGACATTCAAGAACATTATGCTCATCCTCAAGAATAAGCTCCGCTTTACCGCCATCGAACAGCTCGGAGAATGTCTCGCCGAAATAGCGGTTGATTTTCGTGAACTGCTCACGGAACTGAGCCGCCATCTTTGATGTCAGCTCGGCAATAAGCTTTTCAAGCTCCGCAATCGATTTTTCGATATCCTGTATCTGTGCGCTCATAAATTCATAACGCTCGGATACTTCTTTATATTCTTCGATTGCGCTGACATTAACGCTGCCGAGCGCACGGATTTTGTTTTTCAGCTCCTGAAGCTTGCGCTTTGCCTCGGCAGGATCGCCAAGCTCAATTTCGAGCGCAAGAGCCTCATTGCGTGTGAGCTGATATTCATCATAGAGCTTCGATACGGTGTCATCTAGCTCTTTTTCCATAATAACCTTGCGTTCCTCAAGGCGTGCGACCTCGCCGCTGAGCTTTTCACGGTTATCGAGCCTGTCACGCTCACCCTGACGCATTGAAGCGGCAAGGGCATCAAGCTCGTTTTTCTTCTCAATCAGCTTGGCAACATCATCCTTGGAGCTTTTGCCCTTGTTACGCAGTTCGACTGCCTCCTGTTCAAGAACAGTTATGTTTTCTTTAATTTCGGTATTCTTGCAGGCAATCTCATTGATTTCCCTGTTAAGATCCTCCATTTTTATGCCTTGGTTAGCCATACGGTGGCGCAGGAGGGCAACTGCCTCCAGCTTTGCCTGAACATCCTTTTGAACGGAAAGAATATCCAGCTTTGCCCTGTTCTCCTGCTTTTGCAGGTCACTTTCATCCTCGCTGAGCTTGGCTCTGCCGCTGTTGGCGTTCTCAATTTCAAGACGCAAAGCGGCGCTCTGCTCCTCCAGCTCACGAGCGTTTGCTCTCGCCTGCTCAATCGTGCGGTTGAGTGCGGCAAGGCGTTCGCCTGCGGTATTCTTTTCGTCTGCAAGCTCGCTTATCGAACGGCGAGTATCTTCAAGCTTTTCCGTCACTAGAGTAAGCTCACTTTCGCAACGGATAACATCCTCCTGACATCTTGCAAGGTCAGCCTGAGTTCCGCTCAAATCGGCACGGCAAGCAGAAAGCTCACCGAGCAAAGTCTTATATTCAGCCTGCATACGCTCCTGCTTTTCTGTCAGCCTTGCAGATTCCGTATGGAGGCGTTCAATCTCGTTGGCACGGCTTAAAATGCCCGAATTTTGGCTGCGTGAGCCACCCGTCATCGAGCCGCCTGGGTTAAGCACCTGACCGTCAAGCGTGACAAGCTTAATGCGGTGAGAATATTTTTTTGCAATCATAATCGCACAATCCATATCCTCAACAACAACGGTTCTTGCAAGCAACGAATCGATAACATTGCTGTATTTTTTATCACAGCCGACAAGCTCGCTTGCAACAGCAACATAGCCGAAGCAATCGTCAAGCCCCTTTTCCTCAAGCCTACGGCTTTTGATTGCAGTAAGCGGCAGGAAGGTTGCCCTGCCCGATTTGTTATCCTTGAGGAAGTTGATTGCACGCTTTGCGTCGTTCTCGCTTTCGGTGACGATATTTTGAAGTGCCGCACCGAGTGCTGTTTCGATTGCAACGGAATACTGTTCATCAACCGAGATAAGCTGAGATAGAACACCGTGGATGCCTCGCAGAGTTCCTCGCTTGACCTCACGCATAACAGCCTTTACACTGCCTGAATAGCCATCCATATTTTTCTCCAAATCGTCAAGCATTTTTGCCCTTGATTTGCAGCGGTCAATATCAAGCCCCAATTCGTCGATTTCACGGCGGCTTTGCTCCGCCTTCTCTGTGCGTGATTGCACCTTAAGCTCATAGCCACGCAACGAATTGCCGATTGAAACGACAGCCTCCTTGGCTTTACTGAGGTTCAATTCACATTCCGCTTTTTTGGCGGTAAGCTCTTTTTCCGCATTAGAGCGTGAAACTGCAATATCGTCAATCGTTTCAAGGCGTGAATTTATTTCTTCAACAGATGAATTTGCCGTTGAAATTTCAACACGGCAATCGCCGAGCTTAACCGCATATTTTGAGATTTCCTCAGAAAGAGCTGCAATTTTTTCAACAAACTCCCTTGACTGAGTTCTTATTCCCTCAATCTGCTCCGTTGCCGAGGCAAGCTGTTCACGCTTTTGCTTTTCGGCATTTTTAAGCAATTCAACGGTTTTCATCGTTTCGGTTATCTCGTCATCAAGGTTCTGCTTTGACTCAACGGCAATTTCCATTTCCCTTGTGATACGGGCAATCGTCTGATTGTTATGCTCGATTGAGTTAAGTTCAACAGCAACCTGAGCATCAAGCTGAGCCGCCTGCTCCTCAAGAGAGGATGCGCCCTGGCGTATCTCATCGATTTCGACGGTAATATCCTGACTGCCCTTGATTGCCGCTTCCATCTGCTCAACGATTCCCTCAAGCTCCTTTTCAACCGCTTCATATTGGGCGGTAGCTGTGTTGAGCTTGTCCTCATGGGCACGGAGCTGTTCACGAACCTTATCGATTGTGTGAAGCCATAAGCCGATTTCAAGATCCTTTTTCTCCTCGGCAAGCACAAGGAATTTTTGTGCTTTTTCGCTTTGAAGCTTCAACGGACCGACTCTATCCTCAAGCTCTGTGAGAATATCACGCAGGCGAATCATATTTTCCTCCGCCTGATCAAGCTTGCGGTTGGCATCGTTGCGGCGATAGCGGTAATGCGAAATACCGGCCGCTTCCTCGAGCATATCACGGCGTTGGCTTGATTTTGAGGAAACCATATCGGCAACTCTGCCCTGACTGACCATTGAATAGCCGTCACGACCCAAGCCCGTATCCATAAACATCTCGTTAACATCTTTAAGGCGGCAGGTTTCGCCGTTGAGCAGATATTCGCTCTCGCCAGAACGATAGTAGCGGCGTGTTACCGCAACCTCATCCTTGTCGCATTTGAGCGCACGGTCGGTGTTATCAAGGCGGAGGGTGACCTCGGCAAAGCCTTGCGCACGGCGCACGCCTGTTCCGCTGAAGATAACATCCTCCATCTTTGAGCCACGCAGATTTTTGGTTGACTGCTCGCCAAGCACCCAACGCACCGCATCCGAAATATTGCTCTTGCCCGAACCGTTCGGACCGACAACGGAGGTGATACCCTTGCCGAATTCCAAAACGGTTTTATCGGGGAATGATTTAAAGCCCTGCATTTCAAGTGATTTTAAAAACATTTCGTCACGTTCCTTACAGTAAATTCGTGATTTTGTGCCTTATTATCCGCAACCACCCTGCACTTATAGCCAAGCTCAGCAAGGCGATTGATATTTTTCTTTTTTTGACCGATTGCCTTGGACACGCTTTTTGCGGCAACGGCAATCTCATATTCGCCCCTTGGCAATTCCAAAAGAGCTTCGTGGATTTTTTTATAAAACATTTCACCCTGACAAAGCTCCTTGAGCGCAGGGTGATAACCGCCTGCAAGATAATTCTGTGCCACACCATCCTCGGCGTGCAAGCCAAGACGAATCACATTTATATTCGCCTGTTCAAACATATCAAGCAGTTCACAGCAAAGCTCAACGGTTTCATCAAGCGTATCGGGTTGATATTCTCCGCTCAAATACAGTTCGCCAAGCATCGTTTCGGGCAATACGACCGTTGGATAAATGCGCACCGTATCGGGCTTGAGCGCAATAAAATCGAGTGCGGTCTGAATATCCTTTTCTCGGCTTGAGCGGTAAAGCCCCGTCATCATCTGCAAACCGAGTTCAAATCCGCTCGCTTTGATCAGCCTTGCGGCATCGGCAATATCCTGCGCTGTGTGTCCTCTGCGGTTGGCGGCAAGGCAAACGTCATCCGTGCTTTGCGCACCAAGCTCAATCGCTTTAACACCGTAAGCCTTGAGCAAGGCGAGCGTTGCCCCGTCAATGCAATCAGGTCTTGTGGAAATGCGAATTCCACCATTGAGAAAGCCGCTTTTTATGTAGCTCTGCGCCGCCGAAAGCAGGCTGAGCATATAGTCACGCTCAATCGCAGTAAAGCTGCCGCCGAAAAAACCGAGCTGAACGCAGACATCGCCGCTCAAATTCCGCTTTGCCTTTTCGCAGGCATCGATAACATCCTGCGCAGTCGGCTGCTTTGTCGCACCCGAAATTGTCCTCTGGTTGCAAAAGCTGCACTGACAGGGACAGCCCAAGTGCGGAACAAAAACAGCTATATTGGCGTGCCTCATTTTTCAACACCCATAAGCTTGAGTGCCTCACAAGCCGCTGCCTGCTCGGCAAGCTTTTTGCTGTGTCCCGAGCCTTGACCGATAACATTGCTGTTAAGGTGGATTTCAACATCAAACCTTTTATCGTGAGCAGGTCCGCTCTCGCCGACAATGACATATTCAAGCTTCTCTTCGGGATTGCGCTGAACTATCTCCTGCAAAATCGTTTTATAATCCTTAAAGGCGTTTGCGCCGTTAATGCTGTCGCTGTTTTTGACAAAGCGCAAAACAAATTCCTTTGCGCTTTCCATTCCGCCGTCAAGATAGATTGCGGCAATAACCGCCTCAAACGCATCTGAAAGAATCGAGGGGCGTTCTCTGCCGCCCGAATTGGTTTCGCCCTTTCCGAGCATAATGAAAGAGCCCAGATCAATTTGCTTTGCAAACTCAAAGAGCGATTTTTCGCAAACGGTTGCCGCCCTCATTTTGGTCAGCTCGCCCTCTGGAATATTTTTGAAATGGCAGAAAAAATATTCAGCCGTTACAAAGCCGAGAACGCTGTCGCCCAAGAATTCAAGCCTTTCGTTAAAAGCTCCGCCACATTCGTTCGCATAGGAGGAATGTGTGAGCGCTGTAACAAGAAGCTGTTCATTTTTAAATTTATAACCTATTGCCTTTTCAAAGGCATCGATTTTTGTTTTCATCAGCAGATCACTCTCCGCAAATACTATTTGTGATTTCTCCGATAACATTCATCTCAACGCTCTTTGCCGCTTGGCGAATTGCGTTTTTGAAGGCTCTCGCATCGGAAGAACCGTGCGCCTTGATGACAGGCTTTGCCACGCCCATAAGCATTGCGCCGCCGTACTCCTTATAATCCATCTTCGCACGGAATTTGCCCACGCCATTTTTCACACCAAGGTAGCTGAGCTTTGAGAGCAAATTGGCTGTAAATATGCCTTTAATGTTTTTCATCAGAGCAGAGGCAACGCCCTCGTACATTTTGAGGATAACATTGCCCGTGAAGCCATCGGCAACAATGACATCAGCCGCACCAAAGGGGATATCACGAACCTCAGCGTTACCGATGAAGTTGAGCTTGCTATCTTTGAGCAGAGCATAGGTATCGAGCTGAAGCTGTGTACCCTTTGTTTCTTCAACGCCGATGTTGGCAATGCCGACGCTCGGATTGGCAACGCCCATAACCTTGTTCATATAAATCGTGCCCATTGCCGCAAACTGTTCAAGATGCTCAGGCTTACATTCAAGGTTTGCGCCGCAGTCAAGGAGCATAAACGGCGCTGTGTTTGAGGGCATAATGCTGCCGATTGCCGCACGCTTAACGCCCTTGATACGCTTGACAATGAAGGTTGCGCCGATGACAACAGCACCCGTACTGCCTGCAGAAACGAAAGCATCGCCCTTACCGTCTGCAAGAGCCTTTAAGCCGACGGCAAGCGAAGTATCGCTATGCTCCTTCAAAACCGAACGGGGGTCATATTCCATTGCGAAAACCTCATCCGCATTAAGAATTGTCATTCCGTCAAGAGAGATATTATTCTGCTCGGCGCAAGCTCTGATTTCGCTCTCCTTGCCGACAAGGAGAATTTCAACATTCAGCTCATCAACCGCCATACGGCTGCCTTTAAGGATTTCGAGCGGAGCGTTATCGCCGCCGAAAGCATCAACTATAATTTTCATTCACTCTAACCTTCTTAATCAGTTTTTAAATCATTCAGCCCACGCTGTGAGAGCGCCGCATAGCGTTCACGCTTATCTCTTATTTTTTCGGGCAATGGCGGCAATATACCGAAATTTGCGCCCATCGGCTGAAAATCTTTTGAAACGCTTGCGCCGATATGCTCAGCCAGAGCGCCCATCATCGTTGTTCCCGAAAGAATCAGCGGTTCTTTGCCAAGGATATGCCTTGCGGCATTAACGCCTGCAAGTATGCCTGAGGAAGCCGATTCCATATATCCCTCAACGCCTGTGATCTGACCTGCGAAATAAAGCCCATCTCTGCCCCTGAACGAATAATCGGGGTTCAAAAGCTTCGGTGAATTGATGAAGGTGTTGCGGTGCATTACACCATAGCGAACAAACTCCGCATTCTTCAGCGCAGGTATCATCGAAAACACACGCTTCTGCTCACCGAATTTGAGGTTAGTTTGGAAGCCAACAAGGTTAAGTAAAGTTCCTTGTGAATTTTCCTTACGGAGCTGAAGCACAGCCCACGGTCTGTGACCTGTTTTCGGGTCACGCAAGCCAACGGGGCGCAGAGGTCCGTAACGCATCGTATCAGCACCTCTTGAAGCCATCGCTTCAATCGGCATACAGCCCTCATAAACATCCTTGCGTTCATCAAATTCGTGAACGCCTGCCCTTTCTGCGGTGGTGAGTGCTTCATAAAAAGCCTCATACTCCTCCTTATTCATCGGGCAGTTGATATAATCGTCTTCGCCGCCACGGTCATAGCGTGACTGGGTGAAAACGCAATCATAATCCAAGCTTTCCGCCGTTACAATCGGTGCGGCCGCATCGAAAAAAGCGAGTCTGCCGCCGCAAAGCTCATCGATTTCGGCAGCCAAAGCATCGCTGACAAGAGGGCCTGCGGCAACCACAGCAACGCCGCTCGGTATTTTTGTGACCTCACCCTGTTCAACGGTGATGAGCGGATTGGAATTTATCATCTCGGTTATCAAGGCAGAGAACTCATCACGGTCAACCGCAAGCGCACCGCCCGCAGGAACGGCGCATTTATCTGCTGCCGCCATACAGACCGAGCCGAAGCGGCGCATTTCTTCCTTGAGCATACCTGCCGCCGAATCAAGGCGCATTGCCTTGAGCGAATTGGAGCAAACAAGCTCCGCATAGCCTGCCGATTTGTGAGCAGGCGAGAATTTTTGCGGCTTCATTTCGCAAAGAGTGACCTCAATGCCTGCCTTGGCAAGCTGCCAAGCGGCTTCAACGCCGGCAAGACCTGCACCGATAACAGTTGCCTTATTCATCTTCCTTGCCTTTCTTTCTGGTTGCTTTTTTTTCGAAGCCACATCCCTCGTTAAGGCAGGCGATTTTGCCGCCTCGTTGCTTAAAGAGATATTTGCCGCAGTTCGGGCAGGTTTCCTCAGTCGGCTTATCCCAAGTTACGAAATCGCACTTCGGCCAAGTTTCACAGCCATAGAAAACGTGTCCCTTACGGCTGCGCTTTTCAACAACCTTTGCGCCGCATTTGGGGCAAAGAGCCTTTGTTTCGTTAATAAGCGGCTTTGCATTTTTGCAGGTCGGATAATTCGGGCAGGCAAGGAATTTGCCGAAGCGACCGATTTTAACAACCATCATTGCGCCGCATTTGTCGCAGGGAATATCTGTTTTATCTTCTTCAAGCTCAATCTTAACGCCCTGCATTTCCTGCTTTGCCTTATCGAGCGTTTTTTCAAAATCACCATAGAAATCGTGCAAAACTGCAACATAATCAGCCTTGCCTGCTTCGACCTCATCCAGCGAGGTTTCCATTTGAGCGGTGAATTTAACATTGACGATTTTCGGGAAGCGTTCGCCCAAAAGCTTGGTTGTTGCAACGCCAAGTTCCGTCGGAACAAGCTGCTTTGCCTGACGCTTTACATATTCACGCTTGATAATCGTTGTGATGATTGTTGCGTAGGTGCTGGGGCGACCAACGCCGTTTTCTTCAAGCGCCTTGATGAGCGAAGCTTCGGTGTATCTGGGCGGTGCTTGAGTGAAATGCTTTGCAGGAACAAGCTCACGAAGCTTGAGAACATCGCCTGTTTTAAGCTCTGGGAGCTTGCCGTCTTTCTCATCATCGGTTTCGCTTGCTTCCTCATAAAGAGCGGTGAAGCCCTCAAACTTGACCTCATAGCCCGTTGCGGTAAAGGTGCAGAACTGCTCCTCACCCTCACGCTGTGCCCTGATCTCCGCCTTGACGGTGTTCTGAACACAATCTGCCATCAGGCTTGCCATAAAGCGAAGCCAAATCAAATTATATAATTTGTACTGTTCAATGGTAAGACTATCCTTAACCATTGCAGGTGTCAGTTCAGGATTAGTCGGTCTGACAGCCTCGTGACCGTCTTGAGCGTTAGCTCTCTGCTTGAAATAGCGAGGCTTTTCGGGGAGAAATTTTTCGCCGTAATTGGCTTTGATAAAATCGCCGCCCTGTTGCCTTGCCTGCTCCGAAATACGCAGTGAGTCCGTTCTCATATAGGTTATAAGACCCATTGAGCCTTGTCCCTTGATGTTAACGCCCTCGTAAAGCTCCTGCGCAATCTTCATTGTGCGCTGTGATTGGAAGTTGAGGCGGCGTGAAGCCTCCTGCTGCATCGTTGAGGTTGTGAAGGGCGGTGCAGGGCTCTTTTTGCGTGTGCCCTTTTTGACCGAGCCGACTGTGTAAACAGCGCCGTCAAGGCGGCTGATGTAGCCGTTTGTCTGCTCTTCATTCGTGAGCTTAACTTTGCCGTTTTCATCGCCTGCAAATGAAGCGGAGAAAACACGGCGGTTCGGCGAAGTGAAGCGTGCATCGAGTGACCAATATTCTTCGGGAACGAATGAGTTTATTTCATCCTCTTTATCAACAATCAGACGAACGGCAACGCTCTGAACACGACCTGCCGAAAGTCCTCTGCGGATTTTCTGGCTGACGAACGGGCTGAGCTTGTAGCCCACAAGGCGGTCAAGTATGCGCCTTGCCTGCTGTGCGTTGACCATATCAATATCAACGCACCTTGGGTTAGCCATACCTGTTTCGATACCGCTGCGTGTGATTTCGTTGAATGTGACACGGTTGCTCTCATTCAAATTAAGGTTGAGCAGGGTTGCAAGGTGCCATGAAATTGCCTCTCCCTCACGGTCAGGGTCGGTTGCGAGCAAAACGCCGTCGCTCTTTTTGACTGCGCTTTTAAGCTCTGCAACAAGCTTTTCCTTGCCTTTGACAACCTCATATTTCGGGGCAAAATCGTTGCGAACATCAACACTGAGCTTTGATGCAGGCAAATCACGAACATGACCTACGGAAGCCATAACCTCGTAGCCATCGCCTAAAAATCCTTTAATAACTTTTGCTTTTGAAATAGACTCAACAATAACAAGCTTTGACATAAGCTATTATCCTTTCGAGTTAATTTATTTTGTATCTCTTGCCCGGGCAGGCAGTTATAAGCCCATATAATTCAAGCTCCGTCAGCGTTGCCGCCATTGCAGAAGCATTTAAACCACTGTTGGTGATAAGGTAATCGTAGCTAAGCTCCTCCGAGCCGAACAGCTCGTAAACCGTTTTCGCATCGCCGCTCAAGCCACCGGGTGCGCTTTGCTTTGGCTTTGCCGCCGCTGTTCTTCCCTCAAGAGTACGCTCAACCTTGCTTAAATCGATAAGCTCAGGGTAAGTATAAACATAATCGGAGAGAATATCCGCCGCAGAGAAAACAGGCTTTGCTCCTTGCGCTATAAGTATGTTCGAGCCTGTGTAGGCAGAACTTATCAAATCACCCGGAACGGCGCAAACATCACGACCTTGGCTGATTGCATACCTTGCCGTGCCGAGCGAGCCGCTCTTTTCGCCTGCTTCAACAATTACGGTTGCAAGCGACATACCGCTGATAATGCGGTTACGCATCGGGAAAGAGCCTCTTGAAGGCGAGGCGAGCGGAAAATACTCGCTTATCACAGCGCCGTTTTCAGAAACGCTTTTGCGCAACGGCTCATTTTCGGGCAGATATGATGAACCAAGACCACAGCCCATAACGGAAACCGTTTTGCCGCCTGCGCTGATTGCGCCCTCATGCGAAGCGGAATCGATACCCAACGCACCGCCGCTGACAACGGTTACGCCCGCCTTAACAAGGCTTGCCGCCAGACGGAACGCAATCTCCTTGCCGTAATTTGAAGCCTCCCTTGCGCCGACGACGGAAACGGTCAGCTTGCTTTTAAGGCAGGATAAATCGCCGTTGACGAAAAGCACCGCAGGTGAATTACTGATATTGAGCAGATGAGGCGGATAAAATTCACTGTTTTGATGAACAATATTCCAGCCGTTATTTTTGCAAACCTGAACAGCCGCCGAAGCAGACTTCAAGTTGCGCTTTTTCAGCTTTTCGATTTGCGTCGGGGATAACACTCCCATCAGCCGCCATTCGAGTTCGGTAGCCTCGTAAAAAGCCTGCGCTGAGCCGAATTCTGTAACGGCAGTCAACCAATCGCTGCCTGCGCCAAGACATTCAGCCAACCAAAGCTCATAAACGGAGGAATCAAAATTCATCTCATCAGCTCCCACATAATAATAGCCGCAGCCATTGATGCGTTAAGTGATTCTGCTCTGCCCTGCATCGGCACACGGACACACCTGCAATAATCAAGCGTTTCGTCCGTAACGCCATTGCCCTCATTGCCGATAACACAAATCGTTTTTTCGGCAAGAGTTATTTGGGTAATATCCTCAGCCCTCGCCGACGGGGTTGAAGCAAGGCAATCGAAGCCGTTTGCCGAAAAGCCCTTCAACGCCTCCACCATATCATCCGCCGTGACGATTGGCAAGCGGAGCAGAGAGCCCATTGCCGCACGCTGAGCCTTGGGATTATAAACATCGCAGCAGCCGCAAAGCAATGCGCCGTCAATGCCAAGAGCCTCTGCCGTTCGGGCAATTGCGCCCAAATTCGCAGGGTCTTGAATATTCTCAAGAGCTATTACCTTTTTATATTTATATATTTTATC
>CAYQRS010000027.1:6211-13599 GCA_964419825.1 uncultured Eubacteriales bacterium | reverse complement strand
CTTATGCAACGGGCAGAGGTAAAATCGTTGTCCGTGCAAGAGCCGACATCAGCGAGGAGAAAAACGGTCGCTTCCGTATCAACATTACGGAAATTCCTTACACGGTCAATAAAGCAAGGCTTATCGAAAGCATTGCCGATTTGGTTAAGGAAAAGCGAATTGAGGGGATATCCGATATTAACGATTTCTCCGCTATCGAGGGTATGCATATTGCAATCGACCTCAAGCGTGATGCAAATCCGCAGGTCGTACTTAATCAGCTTTATCAGTTCACTCAGCTTCAAACAACTTTCGGCGTTATTATGCTTGCCCTTGTTGACGGCGTTCCCCGTATCCTCACTCTCAAGGAGATGCTCAATCACTACATCACCTTCCAGTGCGAGGTTATCACACGCCGCACACGCTATAACCTCAAAAAGGCTCAGGATAGAGCGCACATCCTCGAAGGCTATCTCAAAGCCCTTGACTTTATCGATGAGGTTATTGAAATTCTCCGTTCCTCGCCCGACCAGTCAACAGGTAAGGAAAGACTTATGGAGCGCTTTGAATTTGACGATATTCAAGCTCAGAAAATCGTCGAGATGCGCTTAGGTCAGTTGACAGGTCTTGAACGCCAAAAGATTGAGGACGAGATGGCAGCTCTCAAAGAGAAAATCAGCGAATATCTTGAACTGCTCGGCAGCGAAGAAAAAATCCGTGAAACCGTTAAGACGGAGGCGGTTGAAATTCGCAACCGTTATACAGATGATCGCCGCACCGAGATTTGCAATGTCAGCGGCGAGGTTGATATCGAAGACCTTATTCCCGAGGAAACCTGCGTGTTCACCCTCACCAATAAGGGTTATATCAAGCGTATGCCTGCTGATACTTATCAGGCTCAGCGCCGTGGCGGCAGAGGTGTTAACGGTATGGCACGCCGTGAAGAGGATTTCGTTCAGACAATGTTCACCTGCTCCTCTCACGATTATATTATGTTCTTCACCAATTTCGGTAAGGCATATAAGCTCAAGGGCTACGAAGTTCCCGAAAGCTCACGAACAGGCAAGGGTATGAATGCGGTCAACATTCTTCCGCTTGATGCAGATGAAAAAATCTCCGCATTGATTCGTGTACCTGCCGAGGCAACCGATGAATACCTCTGCATGGTTACCAAGCAGGGTATTATCAAACGCACATTGCTCGATGCCTACAAGAATATCCGTAAAAACGGTGTTATCGCAATCAACCTCGATGAGGATGATGAGCTTGCTTGGGTCAAGCTGACCTATGGCAACGACGATTTGCTTGTTGCAACCCGTGACGGCTATTCAATTCGCTTCAACGAAAACGATGCAAGACCGATTGGCAGAACCGCCAGAGGTGTTAAGGCAATCGAACTGCGTGAGGGCGATACTGTTGTCGGTATGGATGTTATCAAAGACGGCGATTATATCCTCACCGTCACCGAAACAGGCTACGGTCGCCGCAGTCCGAGCGATGAATACCGTCAGCAGACAAGAGGCGGTAAAGGCGTTACAAACTACAAAACCGAAAAATACGGCAAGGTTGCCGCATTGCTCAATGTTAAAGAGGATGAGGATGCAATTCTCATTTCCTCAAGCGGCGTAATCATCCGTATTCCGTCGGATTCAATCAGCCTTTTCTCACGCACCTCAAAGGGTGTCCGTGTTATGAGAGTCGGCGAGGGCGACAGCCTCGTTACCGCAACCTCAACGGAGCATGAGGAGCTTGAAGAAACGGCAGAGCTTCCCGAACAGGATGAAGCACAGCCCGATGAGGCACAAGAAGCACAACCACAAGAATAATAAATTCATTGCCGCCCTCGTCAGGGGTGTCGGGGGCGGCAAAATAAAGGGAAAGATGTATGGACGGTAACAATAACAAAATGGATTTTGAGGATGTTTATTCAGATTCCGCTAACACACAGCCGACCTATGAGCGTGGCCGCAAACCGCTTGACCAGCGTGAGATTTGTTACCCAAATAAGTTCATTGAGTTTATGGCTAAAAATAACAAGAAAAACACAAAAAGAATTTTAATCGGCTTAATAATCGCACTCGTTCTGTTGCTTGTTGCATTGGTTGCAGATTTCATCAACGATAAGCTCGATCTTATCAACTATGAGGATGAGCTTGACAATTTCGGCACAGTCAACACCGAGGAATACGATAATTTTGAGGACGCTCAATTCGATGCAATGCACGATATTACCGATGCAGGCTCGCTTGACGATTTGCTCAAAAAATGGTATCAAAACAACGGCGAAAAAATGCATCAGGATTATATCACGAATGTTTTGCTCATCGGCTGCGATGCAGGCGGATTGAAGAGCGGCAATTCGGATTCGCTGATTTTGGTTTCAATCAACCGCAAGACCGAAACAATAACCCTCACCTCAATGATGCGTGACAGCAGAACTTATTTTGAGGTCAACGGCAGGGGATATTGCCAGAAAATCAACGCGAGCTATGCCAAGGGCGGAGCTTCCGCAACGGTTGAAACCCTTGAGAAAAACCTTAAAATCGAAATTGACCATTATGTTGCAGTTGATTTCGGTTCCTTCCCGAAGCTGATCGATGCCCTCGGCGGTGTCACAGTCGATATGAAGGAATACGAACAGAAATATATTAACCGCACCACCACAAAAATCAAAAAAATCCCCAATTACGGCGAGGTTAAGCTTGACGGCAATCAGGCGTTGGTTTATGCTCGTATCCGTAAATGCGATGCTGACAGTGATGTCAGCCGCACACGCCGTCAGCGTACTCTTATCACCTCAATCATCAAAAGTGCAAAGGGTGCTTCACTCAGCCAAATCAATTCCGCTGTCGATAGCGTTTTGCCGTATCTTTTGACCGATTGCACCAAAACAGAAATCCTTTCTTACGGTGCAAAGGCTGTTGCTCAGGCTTGGTATAACTATAAAATCGAGCAGGTTGCAATGCCCGATGCGGATTGCCGCCGTGATGCAAGGCTCAACGGCATTTCTTATTGGATTGTCGATTATCCGTTGGTTGCCCAGCGTGTTCAGCAGGCAATTTACGGCACGACCAACATTCAGCTTGATGCGAACCGTGTGACTGCATTCAACTATATTGTTCAAAACAGCAGCAGCTCGTCATCATCCTCCAACTCCTCATCGGTTGCTTCAAGCTCCGTTGCGGAAACAACAACCAAACTCTCGATTATCGGCTGGCTTCAGCCGGGCGATTCGACAACAGCTTCAACGGAGAATACCACAGGCGCAACAGAAACGCCGACAGGCTCGGCAGAGCCGTCAACCGCAGGCTCTGCTGTCGAAAGCACAACGAAACCGATTATCGGCTGGCTCGATAAAATCACTCCGACAACGGAAGCTAATTAAATAATTAAAAGGTCGTATCTTTGATGCGGCCTTTTTCTAAGGAAGTGTACCAATGCCATATTCAGATAGATATACAAACAGAAAAATCAGCGATGCTTTGAAGACACTCAAAAGCGGCATCTATACAAAAATTGCTCCGCTTTCGATCAAGGCGTATGTAACCGAAGAGCCTGTTAAATTCGCCGAGCGCTTCAGCGGTACGGAAAAGGAGCTTACGGTCGGTCAGAGCTGGGGTAAGCTTTGGGACTGCGCTTGGTTTTGCTTCGAGGGCAGAATTCCGCAGAGCGAGCAAGGCAAGGAGCTTGTGCTTATGATTGATATAAGCGGCGAGCTTTGCGTTGTTGATGAAAAGGGCACACCCGTTGCCTGTATGACAAATGTCAGCACTGAGTTTGATCTCAGGCTCGGCAAGGGCGGCAAGAGAATATTGCCCCTTAACGAGGAACAGCGCAATAGCGAGTTCATCTCGATTTGGGCTGATGCAGGCTGTAATGACCTTTTCGGCAGATATTGCGACGACGGCAAAATTATGGAAGCCGATATTGCAATTTGTGATAATGAGCTGCGTGATATTTACTATGACCTTTCGATTATCGAGGATTTGCTTAGCTGCTTGGATAAGGATAGCGCACGCTATAAGCGCTTGCAGGCAAGAGCTTATGAGGCTGCCTCTTACATAACAAGCTGTGATTTTGACAGGGAAGCCGTTAAGGCAATTCTTGCTCAGGAGCTTGGCAGAAAGGGCGGCGATGCTTCGCTCAAGGTTACGGGCATCGGTCACGCTCATATTGACCTTGCTTGGCTCTGGCCGATTCGTGAAACCAAGCGCAAGGGTGCGAGAACCTTCTCCAACGTAATTGCCCTTATGGAAAGATACCCCGATTTTGTTTTCGGCGCAAGTCAGCCGCAGCTTTATAAATGGGTTAAAGAGGATTATCCTGAGCTTTATGAAAAAATCAAAGAGAAGGTTCACGAAAACCGCTGGGAATGTCAAGGCGGTATGTGGGTTGAGGCTGATACAAATGTCAGCGGTGCAGAGCCGTTGGTTCGTCAGTTCCTTTACGGCAAACGCTTTTTTGCCGATGAATTCGGCGTTGATGTGCGTTCGCTGTGGCTGCCCGATGTTTTTGGCTATAGTGCCGCATTGCCGCAAATTCTCAAAAAGAGCGGCATAGATTATTTCGTTACGCAAAAGCTTAGCTGGAGCGAGCATAATGTCTATCCGCACCACACCTTTAATTGGGTGGGCATCGATGGTTCGAGCGTTCTTGCTCATCTTCTGCCTGAGGATACATATAACGGCCCTGCGATGCCGAGATCACTTAAATTCATTGAAAAGAATTTCAAGGATAATGCCGTTTCGGAGGAAGCTCTCATGCTCTTCGGAATTGGTGACGGTGGCGGCGGTCCGAGTCCGTTCCACCTTGAAAGCCTCAAGCGTATCAAGAACCTTGATGGTCTTGTTCCCTGCGAGCAGGGCTATTCAATCGATATGCTTGACCGCATCAGCAAGGATAAGGATAAATACAAAAAATGGGTTGGTGAGCTTTACCTCGAAAAGCATCAGGGTACTTACACAACTCAGTCACGCATTAAGCGCTTCAACCGCAAGGGTGAGTTCGCTCTGCGTGAAGCGGAATTTGCCTGCGTTTGGGCAAAGCTTGCCGCAAATGTGCCTTATCCCAAGGCAGAGCTTGACGAGATTTGGGAGGAATATCTGCTTTATCAGTTCCACGATATTTTGCCTGGCTCATCAATCAACCGTGTTTATCGTGAGGCGGAGGAACGCTACAAGGTGCTGATAAAGCGCCTTAACGAGATTAAGAAAACTGCATACGCCAAGGTTGCCGAAACGATTGGCAGAGCCAATGAAAGCATTGTTTTCAACTGCCTGCCCTTTGAGGTTACAGAGCAGTTCAAAACAACGGGCGGCTATCGCACGATAACCGTACCGCCGATGAGCATGAAGAGCCTTGATGAAAGCAGCGATTATTTTGCCGCTTGTCTTGCAACCGATTCAACTCTCGAAAACGAAAAGCTTGTTGTAACATTTGGCGATAACGGTGCGATAACCTCCGTTTACGATAAGGTCAACGACAGAGAAACGCTCAAGGGCGATGCCAATATCCTCACGGTTTATACTGACCGTGGCGATGCTTGGGATATGCGCTTTGACTATATGGCAGATGTCAGCGAAGCAATGAAGCTCGAAAATGTCACCTCATCGATTGAGGGCGGCAATGCCGTTCGCACTCAGGTGTTCACCTATGGCGGCTCTGAGCTGAAGCAAAAAATCGTTCTCACGCCCGCAGGCGTTGTCAGATTTGAAACCGAGATCGATTGGCGTGACCGTGAGCGTATGCTCCGCACCGCCTTCCCCGTCAATGTTTTGACCGATACCGTTGAATGTGATATTCAGTTCGGCTCAATCAAGCGCTCAACAACCGATAACACCTCATGGCAGAGCGCACAGTACGAGATTTGCGCCCAAAAATGGGTTGATTTGTCACAGCACGATTACGGTGCCGCTGTTCTCAACAACGGCAAGTACGGCTACAGAGTTAAGGACACGGTTATTGATATTAACCTCCTGCGCAGTCCGTGCTATCCCGATACCAATGCCGATTATGGCAAGCACGCCTTTGTTTACGCTTATTATCCACATAGCGGCAACCGTGTTGAGGGCAAGGTTTCGGAGCAGGCTTATGCACTCAATATGCCTCTCACCGTTGTTAAGGTTGGCGCAGAGGGCCGCTCTGATTCAAAAGCTCCGACTGAGCTTATCAAGTTTGATTCAAGCAGTGCTGTTATCGAGTGCATCAAAGCCGCTGAGGACGGCAAGGGCATTATCCTGCGCATTTACGAGAGTGCAGGTGCAGATGCTTCGTTCACCCTCAAGCCGAATTTCCGCTTCCAGCGTGCAAGCGTTGTTGACCTTATGGAAAACGAGGTCACGGAATGTACTGTTAACCACGGCACAATTTCAGGCAGCTTGAAGCCGTTTGAAATTATGAGCATCAAAATCAACTGAATATTTGACCGTAAAAATAGGCTTCCTGCGTAATTGCCGTAGGAAGCCTGTTTTGCTTTTTGCAATAAAAAAGGGAGCTGTAAATTTTACAGCTCCCGATATTGTTATTTAGATTCTGTTAATGCTTTTAAGAGCGATTTTGCCAAGCTCGATTACATCGATACAGCCGACGGGGCAAGCCTCATGGCACTTGCCACAGCCGATGCATTTGTCATAATCGACCTTTGCACAGAAGTTTTCGACCTTGACCGCATCGTATTCACAGCTCTTTACGCACTTCATACAGCCGATGCAGGCGGCTTTACATTCTTTTCTTGCAACAGCGCCCTTATCGTGGTTAGCGCAAAGCACGGTGGCTTTCGTACGGTGAAGCGGCATAAGCTCAATGATGCCCTTCGGGCAGGTCTTTATGCAAGCCTTGCAGGCACGGCAGGCAAGGGGATTGATTCTTGCAACGCCGTCGCAAATGTGGATTGCATCGTAGGGGCAGGCTTCAACGCAATCGCCAAAGCCGATACAGCCGTAAATGCAGTCCTTCGGGCCGCCAAAGAGCTGAGTTGCCATTTTACAGCTCTTTACGCCGCTGTAGTTGAGCTTTGTGCCTGCGTTGAGGTGGTTGCCCTGACAAAGCACAACTGCTGCCTGCGGCTCAACCTCGCCAGCTTCGAGTCCAGCGATTGCGGCGATTTTTTTGCTGACTGCAGAACCGCCTGGGGCGCAAAGCGTTGTGCAGGTTGTTTCGCCCTTGGAAAGTGCGGCGGCATAGCCGTCACAGCCCGAAAATCCGCAAGCGCCACAGTTTGCACCGGGTAATTCTTCTCTGATTTTTTCCGCTTTTTCGTCAACGGGTACTGCCATTACGATTGAAGCAACGGCAAGCACCAGTGCGGCAATGATGCCGATAGCGGAAACAACTATGATTGCTAAAACAATAGGATTCATAATTTTCTTCCGCCTTTCTTAACCGAAAATGCCGTCAACAAGACCTGTGAA
>CAYQRS010000027.1:0-6201 GCA_964419825.1 uncultured Eubacteriales bacterium | reverse complement strand
CTGTGAAGCCGAGGAACGAAACCGCAGTAAGCGAAGCGGCAACGAGCGTTATCGGCAAGCCTTGCAGGAATTTTGGAATGTCACAGCTTTCCATTCTCTCACGAACGCCTGCGAAGATAACCATTGCCAGCATAAAGCCAAGACCTGCACCGATTGAGTTGACCATTGATTGCAGGAAGCCGTAGCCGTTGTCAATGTTAAGGATAACAACGCCGAGAACGGCACAGTTTGTGGTTATAAGCGGCAGATAAATGCCGAGTGAGGAATAAAGAGCGGGGATATATTTTTTGAGTGCGATTTCAACAAGTTGAACGAGTGCCGCAATAACCAAAATGAAAACGATCGTTTGGAGATATTCCATATCGTATTTAACAAGCATTTGGTTGATTGGGTAGGTAACTGCGGTTGAAAGCGCCATAACGAAAATTACGGCGGCAGACATACCTGTTGCCGTGTTGAGCTTTTTGGATACGCCGAGGAACGGACAAATTCCGAGGAACTTGCAAAGGATGAAGTTTTCCGTAAGAATGGCGGTCAAAAGCGTTGATAAAACTATTTTCATCATTTAACAGTCGCCTCCTTAATGTTGCCGCAATCGCCGTCACCCTTGATAAGGTTACAGCTTGCAGCCATCGGACAGCTTTCACAGCCGTGAAGCTCTGCTTTTGGCTTGCCTTTCTTTTCGGCGAGCTTGTTTGCGATTGCGATGAGCATACCGAAGACGAAGAAGCCACCGGGAGGCAGGATGAAGATGAGCATCGGCTCAATCGGCCAGCTCTCTGTGATGATTTGGAAGCCTGCAAGACTGCCTGCGCCGAGGAATTCACGGATTGCTGCCATAGCAAGCAAAGCGCAGGTGAAGCCAACGCCCATGCCCAAGCCGTCAACCGCAGAGGCAAGCACGCCGTTTTTGCCTGCGAAGGCTTCGGCTCTGCCGAGGATGATGCAGTTAACAACGATGAGCGGCAGATAAACTCCGAGGCTTTCGTCAATCGCAGGGGCAAAAGCCTTGACAATCATTTGAACAATCGTAACAAATGATGCGATAATGACGATGTATGCAGGGATACGCACCTTTGAGGGGATAACCTTGCGGAGTGCGGAGATAACAATGTTTGAACAAACGAGAACGATTGAAGCGGAAAGTCCCATACCGATTGCGTTTGTGATTGAGGTTGAAACCGCCAAGGTCGGGCAGGTGCCGAGAACAAGGCGAAGAACGGGGTTTTCGGCAATCAAGCCTTTGGTAAATTCTTTACCGAGTGATCTTTTTTCAGCCATTTTCAGCACCTCCTATTTCGTTTGCCTGTTCAAGGGCAATGTTGATTGCATCGGTAACGGCGTTTGAGGTAATCGTTGCACCTGTCAAGGCTTGAATCTGATTACCTGAGGGGTTGTTTTTAACAACGCTCACGCCAACTGTTTTGTCGATAAACTGTGTCAAAAAGCTTTCATTCTTTGCGTTCATACCAAGACCTGGTGTTTCATCGATTGAAAGGATTTCAACTCCTGCAACTTTCTTGTCCATAGTAACTCCGACCATGATTTGAACAGCACCGCCGTAGCCCTTGGATTCTGTTGTGAAAACATAGCCGACAGGCTTGCCATCGCCATCCTTGCCGATGCAGTAAGCCACATTGTCTGCTTGCTTTTCTTCAAACTCGGCTGCCGTGGAAAGCACCTTTTGGCGGCTTTCAAGCTCGGTCTGCTTTGCAAGGTCTGCGATTTTCGGCGCAGTCAGGTTATTGGTGACTGCGAGCAAAGCGGAGGTTACAATGCAGATTGCGCAAAGCACAATGACAGGCATTAAGATTTCTTTTGGGTTGAATTTTTTCACTTTGCCTCAGCCTCCTTTGCCTTTTTCTCTTTCTTAGGAGTTCCGAAAGGCTTGGGCGTTGTAAGACGCTCAATGTGAGGAACTAAGAGGTTCATAATGATGATTGAGAACGATACGCCCTCGGGCAATGCGCCGAAAAGACGAATCAAAGAGGTGATTATTCCGCAGCCGATGCCGAAAATAATTTTACCCTTGAAGTTTACGGGGGTCGTTGCGTAATCGGTTGCCATGAAGATTGAACCAAGGAGCAATCCGCCGCCGAGAATGTGGTAGATAACAAATTCAAGGTCGCCCTTGCCTGCAATCAGCATAATAACGGCAACCGTGCCGATATAAGTGAGCGGAATGGCGGGGGAGATGACCTTGCGTGCAACAAGATAAATGCCGCCGAGGATGAGTGCAATCGCACAAACCTCGCCCATACTGCCCTGTCTTGCGCCGAGGAGCATTTGGGGAATCGAGGGGAGAACATCGGCATCTGTTGCAGTGCCGTTAAAGACCTTTGCGAGCGTTGCGAGCGGCGAAGCGGTTGTGACCGTAATAACGCCCGAATTGCTTGACCAATTCGTCATTGCCGTTGAGAATGAGCTCATAAGCACGATTCTGCCGACCAACGCAGGGTTGACAAAGTTTTGACCGATGCCGCCGAACATCTGCTTAACAACAACGATTGCGATGATGCTGCCGAGGGCAGCCATCCAAAGCGGAATTGAAACTGGCAGGTTGAATGCAACGAGCAAGCCCGTTACAACTGCCGAAAGGTCGCCAATCGTGTTGTGCCTTTTCATAACACGGCGGCAAAGGTATTCGGCGAGAACCGCCGTGCCGACTGTGACGATGGTCACCATAAGCACTCTGTAGCCGAAGATTATAACTGCGGCAATCAATGACGGAATGAGTGCGATAATAACATCGAGCATAATGCCCGTTGTTGTGTAAGATGAACGCACGTGCGGCGAAGCGCTGACCGTCAGCTTTTTATTTACGCTCATTTCTTTGCACCTGCCTCTCTGATAACTGTTTTTGCAAGCCTCATGTGCTGAACAAGCGGCAAGCCTGAAGGACAAATGTAGGAACAGCTTCCACATTCCATACAAACCATAACGCCTGAATTGTTGAGCGAATCAACATCCTTAACCTTTGCAAAGCGTGCGATAAGGGTTGGCATAAGGCTCATCGGGCAAACCTGCGCACAGCGACCGCAACGAATGCAATCCCTTTCGGGCTTGATTTTGAAAGTGCCGTCGGCAAAAGCGAGAACGGCGTTGTTCTGCTTGAGCAGAGGGTAATCTGTGCCGACGAGTGCCATGCCCATCATCGGACCGCCCGAAATGATTTTGAACGGCTCGGCTTTAAAGCCGCCGCAGAATTCAATAATGTCGCTGATGCTTGTACCAATCGGAACACGGACATTTTTCGGGGTGTGGATGGATGAGCCGTCAACGGTCAGCGAGCGGCTGACAAGCGGCTTGCCTGTTTGAATATAGCGCTGGATGAACGCAACCGAAGCAACATTCATTACAACACAGCCGACATCGGCAGGCAGCTTTCCTGGCGGAACCTTTCTGCCTGTTGCGGATTGTACCATCATTTTTTCCGCACCCTGCGGATATTTTGATTTGAGCGCCATAATTTTAATGTCTTTTTCATTCGGCGCAATTTCTGCGATTTTCTTGTTCAAAAGCTCAATCGCCTTCGGCTTGTTATCCTCAACTGCGATAACGACCTTTTGGAAGCCGAGATATTTTTTGAGCGTGATACAGCCGTTGACGATGTTATCACTGTTTTCGATGATCTCACGGTAGTCAACGGTGATATACGGCTCACATTCCGCCGCATTGATAATCAGCGTATCGATGTTTTTGTCAGGACCGAAAGCGAGCTTGACGTGCGTCGGGAAGCCTGCACCGCCAAGACCGACAAGACCCGATGCACGAACGGCCTTGATAAAGTCCTCTCTGCTTTCGATTTTGGGCGGAGCAACGCTTTCATCGATTTCCGACTTGCCGTCGGATTCAATCGTGACCGCCTTGGCGACGGAACCGTTCGGCAGCTTAATGTCGCCGACTGCGGTAACCTTGCCGGAAACGCTTGCGTGAATCGGTGCGCTTACAAACGCATCGCTGTCGCCGATGAGCTGACCGATTTTGACCTCGTCACCGACCTTGACTGTAGGTTGGCAAGGTGCGCCGATATGCTGTTGCATCGGCAAAACCACCTGTGCTGGTGGCGGCATACGAACTACAGCGCAATCTTGAGTGTTTTTGCTGTGGTTAACGCTTACGCCGCCCCTGCCTTTTACGACGGCTTTAAGCACGCCGTTTGAGGAGTAACCCTTCATTTCTTCATCTCCTGTTTATTTGAAGTTTTAATTTTTACAAAAAATTTGCTTTGTTTAATAAGAAGCGGATTTACCGCTCCGAATATACAGCCTGTAGCTATGCCTGTGAATACGCCGAAAACAAGCAGGGCAGGGGCATAGCCTAAGATCGTTGCCGTGCTTGTCAAAATTGTTGCCGCCGCAAGCTGACCGAGATTGTGGCTGAGCGCACATATCACGCCGATGCCGATTGCGCCGAGCTTTTCTTTGAGCGGAGTGCGAAAAATCACGCACATTGCAATCAGGCTCACAAGACCGCCGCAAAGGCTCATCAGCCCTGCCGTTGCGCCCCTTGTGATGAAAGCGAATAGCGCTTTTACTGCCATCGTAAATATTCCGTATGGTACGCCGAGGGTGGAAACGGCAAACATTGTTACAATGTTGCTCAGCCCAGGCTTCGCTCCCGGTGGCAGGAATGGGAACGCAGGCAGTAAGCTTTCAAGCCATGCAAGTGCCAACGCCAACGCACCGAGCATACCTGTCAATGCGATTTTTTGCGTGTCCGTTTGCTTTGCCAAAACAGCGCCTCCCTAATAAACAATGGCATCAATTTCGCTTTTTTCGCCGCTTTTAATGCTTATAACAACCTTATTGGGCAAGCAGGCGGCGGTGTCACCGTTGCGGCTGAGCTTGCCGCAAGCCATACAGATTCCGTCTTTACAATCGGATTTCTTGAACGAAATCGCACCCTTTTCAACCAAAAGCACAACGCTTTTGTTCGGCACGGTCAATTCGTAGCTTTCCTGCACTGCACTTAAATCAACCGTGCAAAAAACCTTGCCGTCAGAAAAAACCGTGGCAATCGCATTTGCGGTTGATAAGCCCGAGAACAAGCTGTAGCCTGCGCCGAGCAGAAGCACAACGCATACAATAATTATATCAAGCGGTTTAATAAGCTTTTTCATAGTGAAAAATCCTTATTCGTGATTTCAATTTTATCGGCTAAGCCTGCCGTCGGAATAACCTTGTTCTCTGCCGTGATGAATACTGCCTGTGCGCCGTAGCTTTCGAGCAGGCTGAGGCTGTTTTCATAGCCGAGAACGAAGCAGGCGGTTGAAAGCGCATCGCTGACTAAGCCGCTTTCTGCGCATACCGTAACGCTCTTTAAACCGCTTTCGGCAGGGTAGCCGTTTTCTGAATTGAAAATATGGTGATACCGAACGCCGTCTTGCTCAAAATAACGCTCGTAGTTGCCTGAGGTCGAAACAAAGCCTCCGTTCAAATCAAGCGTCACGGCGTAGCTGTTAACATCACCATCCGGGTTCCTTATTCCGATTTTGAATTCTTCATTATCCTTTGCCGAATAGAGCAGCAAACTGCCACCGACCGAAACGACCGCCTTTTTGCACTTGCTGTTTTTCAGTTGAGCTTGTGCATAGTCGCAGGCAATGCCCTTGCCGACTGCGCCGAGGTCAAGAATCGAGCCGTTTGCAAGGCTGACCTTGTTGCCGTCGATTTCCCAAGTGCCTGCGGAAGCGATTGCGTTTTTCAAATCATCCGCATCGGGCACGGCGGCGTTTTCCGTTCCGATTGCCCAAAGCTCCGTGACTCTGCCGAGGTCTGCACAAAAGGCCTTACCGCTTCGGACCTCTGCTTTTTTGATTTCGGTAAGCAGGGCGGCAAGCTCATCGCTGACCGTTGAGGCTTCTTGGCTGTTGAGCTTATATATCTGCGAGGACGGGAAGGTGCGTGAGAGCGTATTGAAATCGAGAGCTGTTATCGAGCTTTTGATGCTTTCGCTCACCTGCGCTTGAGAGCCGTAGCAGGTAACGCTGACCGTGGCGTTCATCGCAATGAAGCTTTCCGTGCTTGCACGGTTCATATAATCGTAAGCGATTAAAGCAAAAATGAAGGCGGCGCAAAGAAAAACTGCAAAAGCGGCAATTGTTTTACGCTTTTTTATCGTTGCTCACCTCCGTGATGAGGGTTGAATCAAGCTGAGTTTCAAATTCGTACTACCATATTATATAATAGGTTATTTTAT
>CAYQRS010000026.1:0-14492 GCA_964419825.1 uncultured Eubacteriales bacterium | reverse complement strand
GGATTATAAATCCCTTATTGAGTTGCCCTTTAAACAGCTCCTTTATTTTTTGCGATGAGGTTATTTTTCGTCGCACAGCCCCAGAATATAGTCTGCGGTCGTGCCGTAATATTTCGCAAGCTTAATCAAAACATCCGTCGGAATATCACGCTGACCTAATTCATAATTGGAATAAACCTGCTGAGAGCAGTTGAGAATTTGCGCCATTTGGGTTTGCGTTAAATCGGCATCTTCCCTGAGATCCCGTATTCTTCGATACATATTATCACCGATGAAATTATACTCTACTGCAAATTGTTGTATTGACAATTACCGCAAATTGCAGTAAGATGATATAAACAGGATAAGGTTTCGTGAGAAAATTATTGACATTCCTTTCTTCGTTATTCGCATTACGGCGAAAATATCACTTATTTAAGCGGCAATATGAAACACAAAGCTATGAACGAGAATTTAATTGAGAAGAACACAGCAGATGCTATTGAGGCTTTTTTCGATGAGAACGGGGCGGGTGCTGCGTTTTATAATGCCTATGAAAATACCGATTTTGCTTGGCTGAGGCTCGATGGCGCTGACGAATACACCGCAAAATACAACACGGGCTTATCCGAAAAAGAGCCAAAGCCGATGGCCGAATTCGGCACTCTCGGCGAATATGATAATACCGATTAAGCTGAAGTTGGCAACCGCAACAAAAAGGAGCTGTTTAAAACAGCTCCTTAATTTTTTCTAATTCAGTTGGGCTTTTTCCAACAGGCGTTCCGCCGCCTTTTTGACTCTTTCATCACGGTGATCAAGGCATTGCTCGGCGTAATGAATGTACTGCTCGCTGTTCGGGCTGTTCGCCATCACATTCAGCGTCAGCGAAAGCAAGCGGCTCGGTCGAAGATAGTTTCCACCGAGAATATCACGGTAAGGCTCACAGCCTTTTTTGCCTGCCGTAAATGCGGCAAAGAGGTTTTCCAGGCTGAAAAGCTCCCTTTCCTGCTCGGTCAGCTCCCGTTCACCCTGCCTTGAATTCATCGGGCAGACACGCTGGCAAACATCACAGCCCCAGAGGTTTGTGCCTGCGTTCTCGGCAATTTCCGCATCATCAAAAAAGCCGAGGTCTTGGTGGTGCCTTGTGCATTTTTCACGCTCAAATCCGCCTGAATCAAAGCAGCCCTGTGGGCAACGCCTTGCGCAAAGTCCGCAACGGCTGCAAATTATCGCCTGCTCAACCTCTTTCAGCTCGGTCTGCTCGGCATAAACGCCGTCAACACAGATAACCTCAAGTGCCATCCTTGTGCCGAATTCATCGTTTGCAACCAATGTGCTTCGCAAAGCGACACCCAAGCCGAGGCTGTAAGCGAGGGTTTTGTAAGGCAGGAGGCAATCCTCCACGGCAAAGCCCATTTCGCTCAACTGCGCCGCAAGCTCCTTACGCAAAAAGTAAGCACGGTTTGAGGCAACATAGTAGCTGTCGATAAACGCCCAGCCTGCCTGCGGCTCTTTGAGCTGAACATAAGGCAGGGCGAAAATGCAATAAGTTTTGCCCCCGATTGAGCCGATTCGCCACTTTGCGCCCTCTTTTTCGAGCTGAGGTTCAAGGGCGGCAAAAAAATTATTCATCGCTTTTTTCCTTTGGCTCAATTATTTCTTTTGCAATATAAATCGGTCTTTTTTTGCCCTGCTCATAGGTTTTGGCAAGGTATTTGCCGATAATGCCAAGGCTTATTAAAACGGCGGCAGTCATCAGCATAATGAGCATTGCGAGAATTTTCACGCCGTCAAAGCCGTAGCCGAGTAATTCACCGATGAGGTTATAAACAAACATCAGCGCAGTAATCACAATCAGCGCAACGCCGAGAACCGTCGGCACGGCAAGCGGTGCGGTTGAATAGCCGATAATGCCGTCAACAGCATATTTGAACAGCTTTTTAAAGCTCCATTTGCTCTCGCCATTTGCCCTTTCCTCAGCGTTATAGGGTATGAACCTTGTGTTAAAGCCAACCCAAGCGAGAATGCCTTTTGAAAAGCGATGATATTCCCCCATTGAAAGAATCGCATCAACAACATTGCGGCGGAAGGTGCGAAAATCGCTCGCACCCTGAACCATTTTCACATCCGAAACGGCGTTGATGAGCTTATAGAAGCTGTTTTTAAAGAAGCTGAGAACGCTACCCTCGTGGCGTTGCTCCTGAAATGCGGCAACGCAATCAAGGCTACTATCGGCATCGAGCATTTTAACCATATCGGCAACGATTTCGGGGCGTTGCTGCAAATCCGCATCGATGAGGCAGACCAAATCGCCCCTTGCGTTTTGCAAGCCTGCGAACATTGCCGCCTCCTTGCCGAAATTGCGTGAAAAGCTCACAATGCGAATATTACATTCGCTCTGAGCGTGGAGCGCCTTGAGCTGTTCGAGCGTACCATCGGCACTGCCGTCATTGACGAAAACCAGCTCGTAGCTGTAGCCCTCTTTGTCAAAAACATTTTTCGCCACATCGTGAAAAAGTCTTACATTCTTTTCCTCGTTGTAGCACGGAATTACAAGTGAAAGTTTCATTTTTACTCCTGATCCAAATCGAATTTAATTTTACAAATGCTGCGTATTTCTTCCATAACCTTGCTCACCGCAAGCGACATTCGGCAAGCTTCTTCATATTGCTCGGCGGTTTCTTCGGGCTTCGTGGCAAAATCGTAAAGCGCCTGAGCCTCGTAGGCCATAATCTTGTATTTTTCGGTCTTGCCGACTACCTCAATCGGCTCATCGCCCTTTTTGCAAAAAGAAAGGTTGTTGAGCTGAGAAATCGAACCAATCGTGACCGTTCCGCCGTCGCCGAGAATTTGACTGCCGCAAAAGCCCTGTGCAAGCTTGCTCCAAGTCATTGTGAGGAGCATATTATCGTACTCAAAAAGGCAACTGCCGCTGCCATCAGCGCCGCTTTCGAGGAATTGCGCCACCGCATTGATGCGTTTTGGCATACCGAACAAATCAAGCGCAGGATAGATGCAGTAAATGCCCAAATCCATTAAACAGCCCGTTGCAAACTTCGGGTTGAATATGTTCGGCAGCTCACCACGCACATAAGCCGGATATTTTGAGGAAAGCTGTGAAAAATCAAAATGAGCGTTCGTTATCTTGCCCAAGCCCTTCAGCGCCGCCTTGAGCTTAAGGCGAACAGGGTGGAACATATACATAATCGCCTCAAAATACACCTTGCCCTGCGCCCTTGCAAGCGCCTGAAGCTCCTCAAGCTGAGCAGGCTCAACGGTTATCGGCTTTTCGCAAAGCACGTGCTTGCCGCTTTTCAAAAGCTGCTTGCATTGGCTGTAATGCAGGCTGTTGGGGCTTGCGACATACACCGCCTCAACATCGGCATTGCGAGCCAAATCGTTAATATCAACAAACACCCTCGGAATATTGAATTTTTCGGCAAGCGCCTTGCCCTTTGAATAGCTGCGTGAGCAAACGCCGTAAAGCTCCAGCCCCTCAACAAGGCTTGCGCCCATAATAAATTCTTCGGTTATCCAGCTTGTACCGATAACTGCATATTTCATAATCAATATTATCCTTTTAAAATTTCTTCATTTTATTCGTTTTGAAGCCGTGTTATTTTGCCTGCATCGCCTTTAAATTCTCTTTCAGGCACTTGTCCAAGCCCTGAACCGCAAGCAATGCGGCAATGCTCTCCGCAACGCTTTTGCCGTTAATTTCGGCAACAAGTGCGGTTTTATCTTTTATAACCCCCTGAGAAGCGGCGGTTGTGACAACGATTGGCTTTTCGAGGATTTTCGCCTCCTCCACGGCAATCGGCTTGCCCTCAAAGAGTGAGGGCTGAACATAAATATCACACGCACGGATATAGGGATAAGGGTTGGCTTTTTCACCGAGGAGAATGAATTTATCCTCCAAGCCGTGCTTTACGGCTTCGGTCCTGATTGCTTCCTCAAGCTCACCCGTGCCGATTGCAAACCATTTGAAATCAATGCCTGCACGCTTAAGCCGCTCGGCGGCATCAATGGCAACAAAATAGCCTTTTCTTTCGCTGAGCCTGCCAACCGTCAACAGCTTCAGGCAACGCAAGCCGTCAAATTCCTCGGCGGCTTCCTCAGCTTTCTTTTTAATAAGCTGTGCAGGAACGGGATTCTCTTTTGTTCGGATTTTTTCTTTAAATTCGGGAAAAATTCGATTAAGCTCCTCCGCACAGCTTGCGGAAACAGTCATAATATAATCAAGCTTTTCAAAATAATCACGGTCAAATTCGCTGTCCAAGCCTGTGCGGCTGTATTCAAGGTGAACAAAACCGATTTTCTTTTCTGCCTGCACACAATCCACGCAGTAATAGTGGCTCAGCCCCTCAAGGTAGCCGATTGCGGCATAATACCGCCCTGCACACTGCGGCAGAACCCTTTTGACCGCACGCCAAAGCCTGCGGCGGTTGCGTTTTTTGGCGGCGATGCCGTAATTGAGGCGGTTCAACGCACCGCAGGGGTGCTTGAAGCAATAGCGCAAAAGTCCACCGTCAAAATCAGCATATTCGCCACTGGAAATTATATTGACCTGCTCAGGCACTTCTTCAAGAAAAATGCCTTCCCTGCGCAGGAGCAACAAATCAACATCGTATTCATCGTAATCGAGCAGATTGAGTAGATTGACAAGGCTTTTTTCAGCGCCGCCGCTCTCAAGGCTCGGCATAATAAAAAGTAGCTTTTTTTTCATATTCTTCTACCGTTAACCATTTTTTGGAGCAGCAAAGCTCCTTTAACGCCGATAATGCTGTTGCGGCAATAAAAGCAATGCAGCAGGCGGTGAACCGTGCCGCTCGGCTCTGCTTTGCGGATTATGCTTTCAAGCTGTTGGTTGCGCTTGTTGCGTTAAAAAAATGGCTTGAGATTTTTTCTGTTCCTCTGCAAAAAATCAGCAAGCTCCTCAAAGCAACGGTTCGCCGATTTCCTTGCGGCTTCGTTCTCCGACAGCCCCAGTCGGCTGAAAAGCAGCAGCTCATCGCCGTAATTTTCGGCAAGGGCGGCTAAAGCATCCGCAGTTTGCATTGCACCTTGTGGATTGTCACGGTGGAAATAGCCTGCTCCATCGGAGCAACAGCCGTTCTCACAGGCGAGCAAAAATTCCAACAAAAAGCGTTTATCCTCAGCAATGCCGATTTTTTCATTAAAGCTCACGCCGTGTTTTTTAATTATATCAAGTTTGAACAGTTTTGTCCACACGCTGTAAAGCTCGGAATTATCGCTTGCGTATTCTGCAAGCTCCTTGCAAGAAAGCAGGCGGTTTTGCTCAAGCCGAGGCATAAAACGGCGGCGTTCACCGCCCGACATCAGCAGGGTATATCCGCCGAAGGCAAAATCTGCACCGCTCTTTTTGGCGCAGGAATAGAGCTTTTCAAAATAATCGGGGGCGACAAAATCATCCGAATCGACAAAGCCGATATATTCGCCCTGCGCAATGCTCATACCGAGGTTTCTTGCCGAGCTGACACCGCCGTGAGCGCCCGAAAGCACAAAGACATTGCCGTGCTTGGCGGCAAAATCATTCAAAAGCGCCGCCGTGCCGTCAGTTGAGCCATCATCGACAAGGATAAATTTTATCGCACCGAAAATGCTCTGTTTTTCGAGCGAGGTCAGACATTCGCCGAGATATTTTTCCCCGTTGAACACGGGAACTATTACCGAAATGCTGTACATACTTTATCCCTCTAAAAAGCCGTAAATTCTGTCCAAGGTGTCGGTCAAATAATTCTTTTCAAGGCAGTTGGCGGAAAGCTTCTTCCGCTTCTCATCGTCATTGAGCAGTTCAAGCACCGCTTTTGCAATATCCTCGGCGCTTTGCGAGCAAATCACGCCGTCAACTCCGTCGGTAATCTGGTCGGAAACGGTTGCATAAGCTGTTGCAACAACGCTTTTGCCGAGCATTTGCGCCTCCGTCACGCAGACGCTTTTGCCCTCGTATCTCGACGGCTGAACATAAACATCGCACGCACTCATATAAGGGTAAGGGTTGGGCTTTTTGCCGAGGATTATACAGCAATCCTCAACGCCGTTTTCCCTTGCGGCGGCACGGATTTTTGCTTCATCGCCGCCATAGCCGATGATGTACCATTTAAACGAAGCTCCGCTCTGCTTCATAATTCGGCAAGCCTGCGGTATTTTTTCAAAAGCCTTTTCGTGATTAAACCTGCCCACGGAAAGCACGGCTTTACAGCCGCAATCAAGCTCCGTTGGGCTGAAAGCCTGCGCATTGCGGCGAACCGCATCGGGCGGAACAATGTTCTCAATGACCGTGACCTTATCCCTCAGGCTCGGATAGCGTGCGCAAAATGAGGCTGAAACCTTTTCGGAAACGCCTGCAATCATATCAAACTGCGACCAGATTGCTTCATCGTGAGCGTAATCAAGCTCTGCCGATGAAAAATCCGTGTGAATCCAAGCCGCTTTTTTGTCTGCATTGACCTTTTCAGCCGCATAATCGTGTGGCCAAAAATGGCTTATCACCGCATCGTAATGCTTCTCAAGCGGCGGCATAAGCGGAGTACAACTTTTGTGGTAAGCGGCAAGCCGTGCAAAGCTGTTGCTGTATTTAAGCCTTGCAGTAAGGCGGTTGACGGCAATCAACGGCTGCTTGCAAAAAGCGGAAAGGAGTGGCTTTGTCATATATTCGCACCTGCTGACAGGCGGCAGAACCTTGCACCGCTCATCAAGCAGCTTTTCCCAGCTTCCGCCGTGGGAAAAGAGCATTAAATCAACATCATACTTATCGTAATCGAAGCTGTTGAGCAAGCTCAGCAGACTGCGCTCAATTCCGCCGACATCCAGAGAGCCGCAAATAAAAAGAACCTGTTTTTTCATTTTTTACGCCTCCGAATTCGGTGAAGCAGGCGGCTGATGCGGTTGCGAAGCTTCATTTTCAGGCTGAACCACGATTTTGCGTACCAATGAACCGAGCGTGTGTTTGCCGTGCGGTTGAGCCGCCCCGTCGTATCGTCAAAGGGCGAAAAATAATCCGCCGGGTAAACGGTGATGTTGGCAAGGTGCTGCGGCTTTCCGCAATCCTCACGCAAGCCAAGCTTTTTCAAAAGCTCCGTCATCCTCACGCAAACCGTGCCCTCAGTCAAGCCGTTTTCCTCGCCGTAAAGCTCAAGCATTGCGCCAATAACGGGGTTACCTGCCTGCTTTGCCCAAAGAGCCGAGCCGGGGTTGACAAATTCGCCGTCTTCAAAGCCGACAAAGGCATCATTTGCCAATAAATCGTCAAATGGGGCGACAACCTCAACATCTGTGTCAAGGTATAAGCCGCCCTCATCATACAAAATTTTAAAGCGGGCATAATCGGACACAAAGGCATATTTCTTCTGCGCATACGCTTCGGAAGCATAGCTGTTCTGCCCGATGTCAAAATTATCCTCATTCCACTCTTTAAGCGTGAAATCGGGGAAAAACTCCACCCAGCTTTCGATATATTTTTTTGTTTTTTCGTCAATTTCTCCCCTGCCGAAGTGACAGTAGTGAATCGTTTTATTCATAATCAGCCTTGCTTATTCTCTTGATAATTGGGAACAAGTGATTTGATAAGCGGCTTAACCTGCTCCTGTGCGGCGGTTTTAAGCTTCTCAAGCCCTTGCTCAAGGCGTTCGGGGTCAAAATCAACAGGCGGCAGAACAAAAATCTTTTCGTTTGCCGTCATGTGCATATTGCCCTTTTCCTCGGAGAGAGTAAGCTCCTCATAGAGCTTTTCGCCCGGGCGCAGACCTGTGAATTCAATCTTGATTTCCTCATAAGGCTTATAGCCCGAAAGAGTGATGATTTTTTCCGCAAGCGAGGTTATGCTGACAGGCTCGCCCATATCAAGCACGAATATCTCGCCGCCCTTTGAAAGACCGCCTGCCTGACAGACAAGCTGTGCAGCTTCGGGAATGGTCATAAAATAGCGTGTAATATCCTTGTGCGTGACCGTAACAGGGCCGCCGTGAGCAATCTGATCCTCAAAAATCGGGATAACGCTGCCGTTAGAGCCGAGAACATTGCCGAAGCGGACTGCGGCAAAATGTGTGCCCGTGTTTTTACGCTCGAAATACTGAATGATAAGCTCGGTAACACGCTTGGTTGCACCCATAACATTGGTGGGGTTGACCGCCTTATCCGTTGAAAGAATAACAAACTTTTTAACGCCTGCTTCAATAGCGGCGGCGGCTGTGTTATATGTACCGAAGATGTTGTTTTTGACCGCCTCATAGGGGCTGTCCTCCATAAGGGGCACGTGCTTATGTGCGGCGGCGTGGAAAACAACGCTCGGCTTAAATTCATCGAAAACCTCTTTAAGGCGGTTCGGATCTTGGACCGAGCCGATACGGATGAAGAACTGAACCTTACCTGCGTAAAGGCGGTCGAGCTTGTTTTTGAGGATGAAAGCATTATTTTCGTAATTATCGAAAATTACAACTCTTTCGGGGTTGTATCTTGAAACCTGCGTGCAGATTTCCGAGCCGATTGAGCCACCGCCGCCCGTAACCATAACGGTTTGGTTGGTCAGGTAGGCGCAAATATCGTTGTTGAGCTTGACCTCGGGTCGAGCCAAAAGGTCGGTAATCTCGACCTTGCGGATTTTGCTTTTGTTCAGCTCTGCCGCCGAATCGAACTCTTGCAGGGTGACAATCTTTTTGAGCGTACAGCCCGTACTCATTGAAAGCTTTAGCAGCTCACTGCGGCGCTGAGCCGAAGCGTTGTTGATTGCATAGATAATGTCGGTTATCCTGTAGCGTTCGGCAAATTCTGGGATTTTATCGCAAGAGCCGACAATCGGCACACCTTCGACACGGTTGCCCTTTTTGGCTTCATTATCATCAACGAAAATGATTGGGCGACCGTTTACATAGCCCGCCGCCGCAAGCTCCTTAACAGCAGCAAGTCCCTCATCACCTGCGCCGATAATCATAACCCTCGGCGTTGCGGAACGGCGTTTGCCGCTGGCACGGAATTTTGCTGAACGGCGAAGCAAGCGGTAAGCCACTCTGATTAAGCCCGTCAAGGCGGTTATAAGCAGGGCGGCTGTGAAATAAACGCTGATTTTCAGCGTTTTTCCGTCAAGCAAATCCATACGTTCTAAAACGGTATCCACGCCAATCGTTGTGACCGTGGCGACTACCGTTGCAACAGCACAGCTCAGGACATCGTGTATGCCTGCATATTCCCAAAGGCTGTGGTAAAGTCTAAGCGCATAGAAGATGCCGATGTAAACGACCAAAACAAGAAAAGCTCTGCCAATAAGGGCGGAATGAATCTCCGGCGGCAAGGGCCAGCCGTAATTCATCACGCAAAGCAAATCGTAAGAAAGCATAATGCAGATTATATCCATAACGCAAATGCAGATTTTGCGGAGGAAAAGTGAAGGCTTTGTAGTTCGGAATCCGAAAGAAATATTGCTATCCATAGTGGTTCCGCCTTTCGTCTGTTGTTTGAATGATTTATACAAAAATCGACATAAAAATCTAATATACCGTTTTATTATAATATTACAGAGAAAAAATGTCAATAATCAAACTCTATTTAAGGTTTCTTTCGTTGACAAAGACCGCACGAATTGGTAAGATTAGATTGATTAAAGCAATGGAGGTACGGCTTGTGATTGCGTTAGGTAAATGGGGCTGTGATGTCAACAATATGTTTTTCAAGGGCAGGGTCGAAATGACGGTTTCCGATAATAACGGTCAATACGGCTTTGAGCTTGTCATTCCGGGCATGGATATACCCGATTATCAGGTTAAATCCGTAACCGAAAACGGCAGCACCCTTTCGGCTGTTGTTTTCATCCCGATGCTCGGCAAGGATGTTGAGGTTACTGCCACCTTCACCGAGGATAGCTTCAGCGGTGAGGTCAAGCTGCCGATTTTCGGCAAAATCAAACTCCAAAAAGGATTTAGGATTGCCTGAAAAATGAAAAAAAGGCTTCTTTTTATTGCCGAATCAATGGATGTCGGCGGAGCAGGCAAAAGTCTGCTCAATTTGCTTAAAAATATCGATTACGGCGAATACGCCGTAGACTTGTTTTTGTTCAGCAAGGCAGGTCTGCTTTTGTCTGCCCTGCCGCCGCAGGTCAAGCTCATCGAGTGTGGCGATTATTCGCTTTTTTCGTTCAAGCCGCTCAAAAGCATTTCCGCTTTACTGAGAAGCGGAAAATTTAAGCTTGCCCTTTACAGGGCGGCGTTTTCCTTGACGATGAAGCTCCCCATCGGCAATGGCTTGCGCCGAGGTCAGCTCGCTTGGCGTTTTTTGAAGCCTGCACTAAGCTTTAGCGAATATGATGCGGCAATCGGCTCGCTTGAGGGCAATCCGCTTTTTGCCGCCGCAGAATGTGTGAACGCCAAAACAAAAATCGGCTTCATTCATTCCGATTACCGCCGCCTTGGTACAAGCGCCGAAAGGGACAGCGCTTTTTTCAAAAAGCTTGATTACATAGTAACTGTTTCGCAAGAATGTAAAGCCGCCCTCGCAGAGTGCTTCCCGAACGAAAGCGGCAAAATCAGGGTGATTGAAAACATAATTTCGCCCGAAGAAATACTGCATTTATCTCAGCTTAAAGCCGAAGCCCTACCCTCTGCACGGCTGAAAATCACAACCTGTGCAAGGCTCTCGCCCGAAAAAGGCATCGACACGGCAATCGAAGCCGCAAAGGAGCTGAACAAAAACGGAACGGATTTTGTATGGCTTTGGGTTGGTGACGGTTCTGCGAGAGCTGAAGCCGAAAAGGAAATCCAAAGGGCAGACCTCAACGAAAAATTCATTCTCCTCGGCGAAAAGGTCAACCCATATCCCTATATAAGCTACTGCGATATTTACGCCCAGCCCTCACGCTTCGAGGGCAAGTCCATTGCAATCACGGAGGCAAAAATTCTCGGCAAGCCTGTTGTTTCGACCTCATTCGCAACCGCCTCGGAGCAGATAACCGACGGCGAAAACGGCTTTATTGCGGCAAACAGCGGCAAGGCAGTTGCCGAAAGAATAATGTATTTATATAATAACGAAGCCCTGCAAGCCGAAATCAAACGCAATCTTTCAAAGGAAAGCTACGGCAACGAGGGCGAAATCGAAAAATTCTTAACCTTACTTTGAAGGTTTGTAACAACACTTAGGAAATTCTTAACTTTTTCATCACCTTAATTGTAACACTCACCGCTTATACTTAAAGCTGCGGAAAGAAAGGGGAATAAAATTATGAGCAATGTTCTTGTTTGCGACGATGATGTGGCAATCGTCAATTCTATCGAAATCTATTTGCAGCTGGAGGGATTGACTGTATTCAAAGCCTTCAACGGCAGGCAGGCGCTTGAAATTGCGGAAAAAGAGGAGCTGCAATGCATTGTGCTTGACATTATGATGCCCGAAATTGACGGCTTGCGCACCACATTAAAGCTGCGTGAAAAAAGCAACGTGCCCATAATACTGCTCTCCGCAAAAAGCGAGGACACCGACAAAATCAGCGGTTTGGGCTTCGGTGCGGATGATTACATAACCAAGCCGTTCAATCCGTTGGAGCTTGTTGCCCGTGTCAAATCGCAGATCAGACGCTTCACAAGCCTCGGCGGCGTTACTGCTGCGGGCGAAAGCTGCATTGTAACAGGCGGCTTGATGCTCAACCGAGAGGCTCACGAGGTAACGCTCGACGGCGAGCCTGTTAAGCTGACTGCAACCGAATACGGCATTATCGAATACCTTATGCTCAACCTCGGCAGAGTGCTTTCCGCAACGCAAATTTACGAGGCTGTTTGGAACGAGCCGTCTTATTCAACGGATAAAACCGTAACGGTGCATATCCGCAGGATAAGAGAAAAAATCGAGCTTAATCCCAAAGAGCCGAAATATTTAAAGGTGGTATGGGGAATTGGATACAAAATTGAAAAAGTTTAGTTACAAGTCATTCAAAATCATTTGCATTATTCTCAGCATCGTATCCCTGATCGTGGGATGCTTTTCCGCACTGAGAATGACGAATTTTGCAAAGAATGTCGGCTATTATTACGGCAATATCGACAACCTTGACAGCTCGCTCAACGATGCCCGTTTGACGAGCGCCTTCCTTGAAGAAATGGGCTTTGTCTATTATGCCCTTCGCCACAATCTTGTGGCTTACGATAACGGTACGGCTTTCACCGACGGTTCACTCGAAAGAGAATTTGAAAAGTACATTGAAAAAGAGGAAGCCAAAAAAGCGGAGTACGAAAAAAGATACGACATCGATGATTACGACGGCGAACACATCACGACTTATTACGGTGAATTCGACTACAGCTACAATTATCAGGGCACGGATTACGCCGATGCCATTAAACCGCTTCAAATTGAAAACGGGTATCTCACCTCATACCTAAGGAATGTTAATTCGGTCGATTATTTTGTTGTCAACAACAAAAACGGCAAGGTTTACACCACAACGGATTGCAAAACCGCCGAGGAATTCGCCGAAAAATACAAGGATAAGGCGTGGTTCGTTGCAACGAGCGATAATATGCAAACCGTTCAAGTCAACTCGATTTTTGAACGCCTCAGCGAGATGACCGCAAGCATCGGCTACAATTATGAGGGCACGACCTACACCGACATTGACAGCGGAAAGGTTGTACCTCGCACGCTTTACACCGATAATTTTTACAACTCAATGTGCTACAGCTATTTCCGTCAAAACCACAGCACAGGGATTTACGGCTCATTTGATTGGTACAGCGTTGACGATTGCACGGTTATGCTCAGCTTTGATTCCTCCAAGCTGACCTCAAGCGACCCGTTCAACACAATTTACACAGAACACTCAGACGGTGCAAGAACGATCAGCCGTGATGCGGCGATTTTCTTCTCATCGCTTGTTATTCTGCTGCTTTGCACAGCTCTGATTATTGCACTGGCAGGCAGAAAATACAAGGGTGCGCCGATTCATCACCCGAAGGTTGACAAAATCTGGTGCGATTTGCGCCTGCTTCTTTCCGGCGGCGTGGTCGCTTTTATCACCTATGTGATTGCAGAGATCGTTATTAACTACTGGCTTGCTTCGACAATAATTCCTTCAAACAGGATGCTTACGGGGCTTGGAATAGTTGCACTCACAGTTGTTGATTATCTTGTTCTGCTTGATTATTTAACGCATTTCTCCCGTTGCTGTAAGGATGGCACAATAATCAAAAACCTGCTCATTCTTATGCCGATAAAGCTGCTCAAAAAGCTGTTCAAGCGCCTTGACAATGTAAGCAGCAACATCACCAACGGAGTCAGACGAGTTTTCTGGATTGCATCGGCGGCATATTGCGCCTGCCTGCTGATTTCGTTGCTATGCGTGCTTTCCGATGTGCTTTGTATATTTGGCGTAATGGGCATAATCGCTTCGACATTCCTTTTCCTGCTGATTGTCTTCTATTATGCACGCTCGCTCGACAAAATCCGTGAAACGGTCGAGAGTGCAACCAACGGCAACTTTGATGTTCATTTTGATTGTTCGATTATGCCGCAGGCAATGACACGCTTGGCGCACAGCATTGAGGATATGCGTGGCGGTATGCAGAAAGCAATCAACACCGCAATTAAAGAGGAGCAGACCAAAACCGAGCTTATCACCAACGTATCGCACGATTTGAAAACACCGCTCACCTCGATCATAACCTACACGGATTTGATCAAGCGCAGAAATATTGAGGACGAAGCGGTTAGCGGATATGTTGATGTGCTTGCGGAAAAATCGCTCCGCCTTAAACAGCTAATTGATGATTTGACCGAAGCAACAAAGGCATCGACGGGTGCGGTTGAAATCAGCCTTGCTCAGGTCAACCTGTATGAGCTTGCGTTGCAGGCACTTGGTGAGAATGAGGATAGCCTGCAAGCGAGCGGAATCGATGTTCGCTTCACCCCGATAACGAAGATACCGATTGTTCATGCAGACGGTCAAAAGACCTACCGAGTGTTTGAGAATGTGATTTCAAACATTGCAAAATATTCGTTGCCTGGCACAAGGGCCTATGTGACGATTTCCGCCGAGGACGGAATGGGCAAAATCGAGTTCAAAAACATCAGCGCAGCTCCCTTTGATGTCAGCCCCGATCAGCTTATGGAACGCTTCGTCAGAGGCGACTCAAGCCGTGGCGGCGAGGGAAGCGGACTCGGTCTTTCGATTGCCCGTGACCTTTGCAGATTGCAGGGTGGAAAATTCACAATCGATATCGACGGCGACCTTTTCAAATCCTGCATTAGGCTACCGCTGGTGCAGTTGATTGACAATCAGCAAGCCCCCGAAGCAGAAGCTTAACTGATACAGCGTTTTGCTCGGTGGCACAGGGTTACTTGGTTGGCAAAGGGTTGTTTGGTACTCACCAATCGGCGCACGGCTGGCGAGGCATTGCTAAACAAGTGCGATGTCATTTAATATCACGCTTTATTGCTTGGTTTGCACAGAATTGCTTGGTTGGCATAGAATTACTCGGCAACCGGAATATCATCACACCCAAAGAGGAGTATCTCAG
>CAYQRS010000025.1:0-14582 GCA_964419825.1 uncultured Eubacteriales bacterium | reverse complement strand
TTAAGCTCAATCGTGCCGAAAATACTTGGTGGGCAACCGCCCGGGAAAATAGGTCAGCGCCAACACAAAACCACCTTTTTAAGGTGGTTTTTATTTTTTCTCTTGCAAAAATCAAATTATCTGTTATAATAGTAATAATTCCATATTTAAACACGATGAAGAAGCTCAGTAAGCAATTTGAGTGTTAACCTCACAGAGAGCAACTGCCGCCGGCTGTAAGCGTTGCAGGTTATCAAATTTGCCGAATTTCACTTTGGAGTGGCACTGCTGACAAGGCGGTGACGGGTAAGCCTCCGTTAAAGGGGAAAAGTGTTTGCTCTTTTCGGGCAAAAATGTGGGTGGTACCACGGAAGAATATTTTGTTTGTATGTCTTTCGTCCCTTTTGCGGGATGAAAGGCTTTTTTTATAATTTACCGAAAGGAATGATATATTTGAAAGAACAGCTTAAAGCAATCGGCGCAGCAGCCAAGGAGGCTATTGCTGCTGCTTCTTCTAATTCCGACCTTGAAGCGTTGCGTGTTAAGTACCTCGGCAAAAAAGGTGAGGTAACGGCAATCCTTAAGCAGATGGGCAAGCTTTCCGCAGAGGAACGCCCTGTTGTCGGTCAGCTCGCAAACGAGGTTAGAGCCGAAATTGAGGGCTTGCTTGAATCAAAGGTCAGCCAAATCAAGGCTGCCGAGCAAAAGGCAAGGCTTGAGAGTGAAACCCTTGATGTTACAATGCCTGGCGAAAAAATCAGCCTCGGTCACAAGCATCCGCTTTCAATCGTGCTTGATGAGGTTAAGGATATTTTCCTCGGTATGGGCTTCGATATTGCAGACGGTCCTGAGGTTGAGTGGGATTATTACAACTTTGAGGCACTCAATATCCCCAAGGAGCATCCTGCCCGTGACACGCAGGATACATTCTATGTAACCGAAAATATGCTCCTGCGCACCCAGACCTCTCCCGTTCAAATCCGTGTTATGGAAAAAACTCAGCCGCCAATCAGAATTCTCTCCCCAGGCGCTGTTTACCGTTCCGATGCTGTTGATTCAACTCACTCGCCCTTCTTCCACCAGATTGAGGGTCTTGTTGTTGACAAGGGCATCACAATGGCAGATCTTAAAGGCAATTTGCTCGATTTTGCAAAGCGTCTTTACGGCGAGGATACCGAAATCCGCATCCGTCCCCACCACTTCCCGTTCACCGAGCCGTCATGCGAGGTTGATGTAAGCTGCTTCCGTTGCGGCGGCAAGGGCTGTCCGTTCTGTAAGGGCGAGGGCTTTGTTGAAATCCTCGGCGCAGGTATGGTTCATCCTCAGGTTCTCAAAAACGGCGGTATCGACCCTGAAGTTTACAGCGGTTACGCTTTCGGTGTAGGTCTTGAGCGCTTAACGCTTTTCCGCTTTAATATTGACGATATGCGTCTTTTGTTTGAAAACGATATGCGTTTTCTCGGTCAGTTTTAAAGGAGGAGAATAATATGGTTTTATCAAAAAGATGGCTTCACGACTATGTAAAGGTCGATGTTAGCGATAAACAGTTTGCAGACGATTTAACCCTTTCAGGCTCAAAGGTCGAGGGCTTTGAAAAAGAGGGCGAGGAGCTCAGCAACATCATTGTCGGCAGAGTTGAAAGCCTTGAAAAGCACCCCGATTCCGATCACCTTTGGGTTTGCCAAATCAATGTCGGCGCAGAGGAGAACATCCAAATCGTTACAGGCGCACAGAACCTCACCGCAGGCGATGTTGTTCCCGTTGCAATGGATAACTCCGTTGTTGCAGGCGGCAAAAAAATCAAAAAGGGCAAGCTCCGTGGCGTAGTCAGCAACGGTATGCTTTGCTCACTTGAAGAGCTTGGTCTGACGATTAACGATTTCCCCTATGCCGTTGAAGACGGTATCTTTGTCCTTGGCGATGATTGCGATAAAACTCTCGGCATGGATATTCGTGAGGCAGTCGGCTTTAACGATGTTGTTACCGAGTTTGAAATCACATCGAACCGCCCTGATTGCTTGAGTGTTATCGGTCTTGCAAGAGAAACTGCCGCAACCTATGGTATGAGCTTTGTTGAGCCTGTCCCCACTGTTGAAGCAGGTGAGGGCGATGTTAACGAGCTGCTCAAGGTCAGAATTGAGGACAGCGAAAAATGCTACCGCTATGTCGGCGGCGTTGTTAAGAATGTAAAAATCGAACCGTCACCCCGTTGGATGAGAGAGCGCTTGCGTGCAAGCGGCGTTCGCCCCATCAACAACATTGTTGATATTACAAACTTTGTTATGCTCGAATACGGTCAGCCGATGCACGCCTTTGATTTGAGATACCTTGATGAAAATCAGGTTGTTGTTCGTACTGCAAGAGCAGGCGAGAAAATCACAACTCTCGATGGTGTTGAGCGTGAGCTGAGCGAGGAAATGCTTGTTATTGCCGATGCAAATAAGCCTGTTGCCGTTGCCGGCATTATGGGCGGCGAATACAGCGGAATTATGGACGACACAAACACAATCGTTTTTGAATCCGCTTGCTTCAACGGTCCGAGCATCCGTATGACTGCGAAAAAGCTCGGTATGCGTACCGAAGCATCATCACGCTACGATAAACAGCTTGACCCCCGTGGCTGCCGCAAAATGCTTGACAGAGCGCTTCAGCTTGTTCAGCAGCTCGGCGCAGGTGAGGTTGTCAACGGCGTTGTCGATTGCGATTGCTCCGACAAAACCGATTTCACCCTGCCCTTCACACCCGATTGGGTTAACGATTTCATCGGCATCAATGTCAGCGCTGAGGAGCAGAAGGTCATCCTCGAACGCCTCGGCTGCAAGGTTGAGAACGGCGTAATCACCGTTCCCTCATTCCGCAACGATTTGCAGCATAAGGCTGATATTTCCGAAGAAATCGCACGCTTCTACGGCTATGATAAAATTCCGAACCGCCAGCTTTCGGGCGTTGCAAACGCACAGTTTACACCCGAACAGAAATTTGAACGCCTTATCGGCGAAACAATGCTCGCTTGCGGTCTTTCAGAGCTTTGCACATATACATTCATCAGCCCCAAGAGCTATGATAAAATCTGCTTGCCTGCCGACAGCGAAAAGCGCAACTGCGTTGTTATTTCCAATCCGCTCGGCGAGGATACAAGCGTAATGCGCACCTCGATGCTCCCCTCAATGTGCGAAACACTTTCACGCAACTACAATAACCGCAACGCAAAGGCTTACCTTTATGAGCTTGGCAAAACCTACATCAGCCGTGGCACGGAGGAATTGCCCGATGAGAAAAAGGTTCTTTGCATCGGTATGTACGGCGGAAACTGCAGCTTCTTCACTCTCAAGGGTGTTGTTGAAGAATTGCTTGAAAAGCTCGGCATTGCCGATGTTGATGTTGAAGCTGTTAAGGATAACCCCTCTTACCACCCCGGTCGCTGTGCCGCAATCAGCAAGGATGGCAAGGAAATCGGCATCATCGGCGAGACTCATCCCGCTGTTCTTGAGAATTACTCAATCGGCGTTAAGGCTTATGTTGCCGAAATCAGCGTTGAAGCCTGCTTTGAGCTGAGCAACCTCAAGCGCACCTATAAGCAGCTTCCCAAGTTCCCTGCTCTCACCCGTGACATTGCTTGCGTTTGCGATAAGTCAATGCCCGTTCTCAAGCTTGAAAGAGCAATTTCAGGTGCAGTCGGCGCAAACCTCGAAACGATTGAGCTGTTCGACGTTTACGAGGGCGCACAGATCGAGCAGGGCAAAAAGAGCGTTGCATTCAACCTCAAGCTTCGTGCCGCAGACCGCACAATGACCGATGAGGAAGCTGACGGCGCAATGAAGCGTGCAATCAAGGCACTCGATAAGCTCGGTGTATCACTGCGTGCTTAACTGATTTGAGAATAATTTTGCAAAAAGCTATTGTTTTATTGAAACGAATGGTATATAATAATTATTATTGACTAATCAGGAGGTGTCATAAATGACAGACAAAACCATAAAATTTAACATTAGGGATGAACATGAGGCGGAAATGCGCCACACTATCCAAGTCGTCTATGACGCTCTGCAAGAAAAGGGATACAACCCTATTAGCCAAATCGTTGGCTACATTTTGTCAGAGGATCCGACTTATATCACAACTCACAACAACGCCCGTACCTTGCTGCGTAAGGTTGACCGTGATGAGTTGCTTCAGTCACTTGTTAAGAATTATATTCAGCATCAATAATCAGTAAGGGGAATAGCTATGGCAGAAAAGAAGAAAGCCAAATTTCTCAGCTACAGGGGCAAGCCCTTGGTACGCTGCGGCAATACAATTTATTATGGCAATATGTCGGACAAATATGTTGTCCTTTTCCAAATCGTTTCAACCAAAAAGGTTAACGATCTCGATGTTGCAGACAGGGTAACGGTTCAGCTTCTCAGCACCGATCCCGATGCAAGACCGAAGGAGAGAATCATCAAAAAGAGCGAGAAAAAAGGTCTTTATCAGGCAATGGATATCGGCTCGATCTGGCTCGATCTTGCTCTCAAAGAGGAAGCATAAGTTCAACACCTCAGCGCATACATTTGCGTTGAGGTGTTTTTTTATGGTTATTAAATTAAGACGCTTGCAAATCCTTGTTTTTGCCGTTGCTTTGCTTTTTGTCAGCGGTGCAGTCAAGCTTAACGATACGGTTCGCCAAACCTCGGCTGAGGCGAAAATCGCCCTGCCCGTTGTGATGTATCATCAGCTTACCAAAAACATCAAGCGCACGGGGCGCTACTGCGTGACCGTCAGCCAGTTGGAGAGCGATTTAGCTTATATCAAAGAAAAAGGCTACACGGCGATTGACGTTGAACAGCTTTTGGCTTATGTCAAGCAGGGCGAGGCTCTGCCCGAAAAGCCGATTATCATAACCTTTGATGATGGCTGTGAAACGGTTTACAGCTATCTTTTGCCGCTGCTTGAAAAATATGATATGTGTGCGGTCGCTTCGGTTGTCGGCGCTTATACCGACCTTTATACCGCAGTCGATGACCACAGCCTTAACTATTCTTATATGAATTGGGAGGAGGTTATTGAGCTTGCGGCAGGCGACAGAATCGAAATCCAAAACCACAGCTATGATTTGCATAAGCTGGATAATTGCGGCAGGGACGGTGCGGCAAAGGTCAACGGCGAGAGCTTGGGCGATTACAGCAAGTTCCTCAATGATGACATCGGCAAAATGCAAAGCCTCCTTTTTGAAAAAACAGGAAAAAAGCCCACCGCTTTCACTTACCCCTATGGCTGCTACTCAAAAGAGAGCAAGGAGGTGCTGAAAGCAATGGGCTTTGAATGTGCATTCGTTTGCGAATCAAGAATCAATTACATTGACCGTGAGAATACCGATTGGCTCTACCGCATCGGAAGATATAACAGGGCACACGGTCAATCCTCTGCGGAATTTTTCTCCGCAATGGGCGTTGCTTGATTAAAGGGCTTTTTCGAGTGCGGCGTATTTAACAGCAAGGCAGAGCAGAGTCATTGCCTCTTTAAGCTCGTCAACCTCGGGAAAGGAGGGGGCGATACGGATGTTGCTGTCCTTGGGGTCTTTGCCGTAGGGGAAGGTTGCGCCTGCGCCCGTGAGAGTAACGCCGCCGTTTTTGCAAAGCTCAACAACACGCTTTGCGCAGCCGTCTGCAACATCGAGGCTGACAAAGTAGCCGCCGTTCGGATTTGTCCAGCTTGCGATTCCGCAATCGCCAAGCTCGTTTTCGAGCGTTTGAAGCACAATGTCGAACTTAGGCTTGAGAATTGCGGCGTGCTTTTTCATTATTTCTTTAAGTCCGTCAGCGTTTTTGATAACTCTTGCATGGCGGAGCATATTCATTTTATCGTAACCGATCGTCTGTGCAGACATACGCTTTTTGATTGCGGCAATGTTGTTGTCGCTTGCGATGATAACTGATACACCTGCGCCGGGGAAGGTTACCTTTGAGGTCGAAGCAACCTCAATGAAATTATCCTCTGTGCCGAACTGCTTTGCGGCATCGAAAATGTTGAGCAGGCAATCACCCTCATCGTTTATATCGTGAGCGAAGTAAGCGTTATCCCAAATTACTCTGAAATCTTTTGCGGCAGGCTTGAGTGCGGCGATTGCTTTAACGGTTTCGTCGCTGTAGGTGTAGCCCTGCGGATTGGAGTATTTCGGAACGCAGAACATACCCTTAACCTTTTCATCCTTGACAAGCTCCTCGACAACAGCCATATCGGGGCCGTTCTCAGTCATCGGAACTGTGACCATCTCGATGCCGAAATGCTCAAGAACCGAAAAATGACGGTCGTAACCAGGAGCGGGGCAAGCAAACTTAATGCCGCCCTGAACGAGCCAAGGCTCTGCACCTGCGCCGTGAGTCATACATTGAGCAATGTAATCGTACATAAGGTTAAGGCTTGAGTTACCGCAGACGATAACGTTCTTTTCTTCAACACCGAGTGCTTCGGCAAAAATTGCCTTGCACTCCTTAATGCCGTCGAGTATGCCGTAGTTGCGGCAATCAGTGCCGTCTGCGGCGATGTAATCACAGCTTGCGTTAACATCTTTGAAAAGCTCATCTGCAAGGTCAAGCTGAACCTTGCCCGGCTTACCTCTTGCCATATTGAGGTCGAGCTTTCTTGCTTTGAAAGCTTCGTATTTTTCTTTAACAGCGTCAAATTCTGCGCTGAGTTCTTCTTTTGTAAGGCTTGAATATAACATACAAAAATCTCCTGCTTCAATTATATTAAAACTCATTTTACTATATAATTGAGGATTTTGCAAGTTTATTTTTAATTTCCGTCACTTTTGTGCCTATATTCACAAAGATTTTGAATTTACGCACCCTTGTTTTTGCAAGAATGGAGAAAAAATAATTCGTATAAGCAAAAAACTGCCGAGCGGCGTGAACCAATCGGCAGTTAAAATTTATTCTTTTTTCAGCAGAGTCGGCAAGATGCTGACCAAGAACCAAACCGCTTGGCAGACGAGAACCTGCGTTGCATTTGCGTTGAGCGGATTGCCGAACAAAACCGTGAGAAGCATCAGCAGTAAGCCTGCTGTTGTGCAGAAGGTTTGCTGGGTGTTGATAACACCAGCCGATGAGCAGAGCGAGCTTGCGACGCTGACTGCGTGCAGGAAAGCAATCGATGAGCCGCTGTGAAGCAGCTTTGCCTCCGTTTTCGGCGCTACTGCATCGGTGTAGCTCTTGAGTGTTTCGCCTGCAACAGAGCTGACGACCTTGACGGAATTGAGCGGAATGCCGAAGCCGTTTGCGATAAATTCTTCGGTTATGTTTGAATCCGTTGTGCGAACGAGAATACTGATGCCGTTGCTTTCAATTTTGCGCAGATAATCGGCAATGCGCTTGTCCGAGCCGTAGCTGACGACAAAGATTGCGGCGATTTTGCCTGAATCGGCAAGGTAAATAACTCTGCGACCGTTGTGACGGTATTTTGCTTCATCAATGTTCATCGGGATTTCGATGTTGTGGTTTTCGAGAAGCTTGCGGTTGCCGACGAAAATTCGTCTGCCTCTAATCCAGCCCGAAAGTCCGAGCTTGTCCTCGTATGTCAGCTCCTCAACATTCATCAGCAGCTCCTTCCTGCCCATAACAACATCGTTGAACAGGCTGCTGATTGGACCGCCTGCGGCGATTATCATTGAGGCGGCGGTGAGGATTGCTTCATCGGGGCGAACGCCGTAAAAAGGCTTCATGCCGTGAATGTTGCAGAACGAGCCAGGAAAAAGGTCAGAGGCATCAACGGCGATGGCGTTGGTCGATTCATATTCAAATGCGGCGGCGTAGCTTGTGATGATTGCGCCGTCGTTCTTCATTTTTTTGTTTGCTCTGATGAGTGAAAGGTTTGAAGCCAAAACCATTGAAGCAGGCGCACCCATGCAGAGCGCACCGCTGAAGATGCTGAAGCCGAACAGGACGCTTTGGGTTTTGATGCCTGCGATGATACCGATTATTGCGGCGGCGACCGAGATTATCGGCACGAGCTTAACCGCAAGGTCATCGGCTGAATCGTCAGCAAAGGAGTAAGCCAAAAAGTTATCCGCAAACTTAACCTTGCCCGAATATTTGATATCGGCATCGCCCATAACGATGTTTTTGGCGATTTTATCTGCATCGGTGCGGTTGGTGATTGAGCGGATGCTGTAAAGCCCCTCCTTGCCCCTTGAAATAAGGAACTCGAAATTGGCAAGGATTCTTGTGTAAATCAGCCTTGTGCCTGCCGAGCTGAGTGTAAGCACGAAGGAGGCGGCAACGGCAAAGGTCGGTATATCCTCGCCGCTGTATGTGACGGCGGCAACAATGCTTTGAATTAACGCAAAAACGGCGCAAATGAAAACAGGCGTTTGTGCGTTCGGCTTCCTCTCGGTGAAAATGCAGGCTATGCCTTTGGCGCAGGAGGGTAAGCCTGCAATCAGCGCAACTGCCGCAAGCACAGCCGAGAGAACATAGGTGAGCGGAGTGTCACCAACATAGTTGAGGTCGATTTTTTCCGCAATCGGCGTTACGGCTGTTATAAAGATGAGCGCAACCGTGCAGACGGTGCAGATAATAGCTCCGATGAGTGCGGCGGTGTGCTTTTTGAGCAGGAAGTTGCCAACCTTGGCTCTGTCTGCATTGCGCTTGTATTCGATTGGTTGGCGGTTGAGGCGTGAGCGCGTTTTTGCTGAAGAAAATCTTTTGCCCCTTTTGTCCGTGAGCTGAATTTCATCGGTGAAATCCTCCTCGGCTCTCGGCTCATCCTCATCAACGGAATCAAGGTGGAACGAATCGATTTTTTTGCTTCGGTTCTTCTTCAGTTCGATTTCGACCTTTTCTTCGTCAACGTGCTCAATCGGCTCTTCGGGCTCGCAGAAGCCCGGCAAAATCATCTGACCGTCATCCTGTGCGGCGGTCTTGCTCTTTTGCTGTGCGATTATCGGGATACTGCCCGTGCGAACAAAGGTTTTTTCTTCACTTTGATAACGGTCATTAAGAGCCTCGTCAGCAGGCAGAATTGCGTGCAATGCGCTCAAATCGCCTGTTTTTTCAAAAAGCTTTCTGCCTGTTACAATGCCGGGACGCTCAAAGACAGCGTTTTTAATTCCAGTGTCACCAAGCACGATCGTGCGTGTGCGACCCTCGTCAATATCGTTCAGGCTGATCGAATTTTCGTCAATTTTGAATTGCTTTGTCTTTCCGTCATCAATATCGGTGCTTTGCGGTTGAGGAATTTTCACTTCAACGGTTTTTTCTTCGGCAATCGTCGGCTCAGCCGACTTTATCTCGGCTGCCTTTTCCTCGGTGGCTTGAGCCGATTCAACAACCTTGGCAAGCGGCTCTTGCTCATTATCCTCGGTAACCGTGGGAAACAGCGCATTGATATCGGAACTGAAATTATAGCCGCCGAAAAGCAAGGCTTCATCGGCACTTTCCTCTTCTGCAAGCGCAAGCGGCTGAGGTGCGGCAGGTGCTTCAAAGGATGGCTCAACGGTGAAAAGACTTTCAAAATCCGCATTGTCACCTTCCGATTCGGCTAAGCCCAACGGCTCGGTCGGTTTAACGGGGGTGTAAATATATTCTTCTGTAATTTCCTCTTGAGGCTCATCGGTTTCTTCCGACGGCTCATCGATGCAGAGCGGCTCTGCCGAGGTTTCGGGAACAATGTCGAGCGGCTTGGGTGGCTCTGCCGCAATCGGTGCTGCTTTTTCTGCCTGCTCCGCCTTGTCTTTTTTCGCTTTAGCCTGTTGATAGCCACTGTCGCTTTTGATTTGGGCTAATAATTCATCTAAAGTAAGGTTTGTCAAATCCATATTTTGCAAATCCTTCCGTATTGTACTAATGGCTTATCTTTGGCGTGAAACTTCAAACATAAGTATGCCTGCGGCAACCGAGGCGTTGAGCGAATTGACCTTGCCTTTCATCGGCAACGAAACAATGAAATCGCATTTTTCTTTAACGAGCCTGCCGAGCCCCTTGCCCTCAGAGCCGATAACGAGCGCAACAGGACCGCTGAAATCGGTTTCGTGCCAATTTTGACCGTCCATATCAGCGCCATAAACCCAAACGCCCTTTTCTTTCAGCTCATCAAGCAGGGTTGCGAGGTTGGAAACTCTTGCAACGGGTACATATTCAACTGCACCTGCCGAGGTCTTGCCTACAATGTAGCTCAGCGAAGCGTTGCGGCGCTTCGGAATGATAACGCCGTGTGCGCCTGCGGCATCGGCAGAACGGATTATTGCACCGAGGTTGTGCGGATCTTCGATTTCATCGCACACGATGATGAAGGGCGGCTCGCCCTTAGCCTCTGCGGCGGCGAAAATATCTTCGACCTCGGCGTATTCGTGAGCGGCAGCATAAGCGGCAACGCCTTGGTGACTGCTGCCTCCGCACATAAAGTCAAGCTTCTTTTTGTCAACCTCTTTGACAACAACGCCTCTTTCACGACATTCGCCGATGATTTTGCCGATGCTTCCGCCTCGGTCACCTCTGGCGATGAGGAGCGTGTCGATTGCACGGTTGCTTTTTAATGCTTCGAGAACGGCATTTCTGCCGATAATCAGGTTGGTGTTTTCTTCCATAATTTAATTCATCCTTGTTTTCCCTATAATCTAATATATTATAACATATACAGCGCCAAAAACCAATTATTTTTCAAAAAAATCCACTTGGATTATGACAATTTTTTCTCCGCTTCGGTTTTATCATATAATTAACTATTTATGCGGAGAGGGTTGCTATGTATAAAATCAACTTAACACGGGCGAGGATAAACGCAATGCTCATTGACAGGCAAAGGGCTTTGTATGCCTGCGCAAGCTTTGCTTTTTCCTTTTGCTTGGGACAAGCTCGGCTTTTCGGCGATTCTTCGCCGTTTTGTGCGGCGTTTGTGAGCGCAGTCGAGGTGGGAAACCTGCCCTTTGCGCTTCTCGGCGGCGTTTGTGCGCTTCTGCTCCGCTTTGACGGTGCAGCAACGGCAAGGCTCTTGGCGGCTGTGGCGGCGTGTGCGGCAATCAATTATTGTGTGAGCAAGAGCGGCTTGACGAAGAATGTGGCGGCTGTTGCCTGCGTGAACGGCGGAATGTGTATGCTGTTTTCGGGGCTGACAGTCTTGCTTGCACAGGGCTATGATTTTAACGGCTTTTTGATTTACCTTTGCGAAACTGCGATAACAGCCGTCAGCGCATATTTTTTCGGCGTTGTTTTTGCGGAAAAGGGCTTCGCCTTTTCAAAGCGCTCTGCGCTGAGTGATGCGCAGGTCAACGGCTGTATTGTCAGCGTTGCGATCCTTTTGGTCAGCCTTGGCTCGCTGGATATTGCGGGCATCGTGCCGTCGAGAATAGCGGCAATTTTTGTTATTCTCTGCGCCTCAAAATGGCTCGGAGTGAGCGGCGGCTGTGTCAGCGGCGGCGTGCTCGGCTTCAGTATGAGCCTCGGCACGGGCTTTTCGGTTTTGAGCGGAATTTACGGCTTCGGTGGACTTGTTTCGGGCGTGTTTGCTCCGCTCGGTCAGCTTGCTCAGGCGGCGGCATTTGCGCTTTCAAATTCTGTGGTTGTGCTGATGAACAGCGGCAGGAACGAAATGCTTCCCTTGCTGTATGAAGCGGTGATTGCTTCCGTTGCGTTCGCTCTGACACCCAAAAGCTTTTTTGAAGCAGGAAAAGTTTACTTTGGCGAAAAGGAAATAATCCCCGAATACGATACGATGAAAAGATTTTTGGTTCTGGATTTTAAAAAAATCAAGGACAGCTTGCAGGAGGTAACTGAAGCAATGGAACATATTTCAACGGCTCTCGGCAGAAAGGATAACCGAGATTATGAGAATGAAGAGGTTAAACAGCTTGTCCGTGACCAATTTTCAACTCTTGCAATGGCGCTTGACGATGTCGGCGGCGATTTGGAACGGCAAACTCGCTTTGATTGTGCAACTGCGGCTGAAATCAACACGGTTATGCACAGCTACGGCATAACCCCAAAGGATATAATTTGCAGCGAAACCGATGGCGTTTTGCGTGTTGAAATCGTTGCAGAGCCGATTAGGGGAAAAATCAGCCGAGCGGCTCTGATAAGCGATATGGAGAGTGCTTGCTCGGTCAAGCTGGACAGCCCTGCAATCAAGGAAACGAAAACCGAAACGACCTTGCTTTTTACGCAGAAGCCTGCGCTGAACCTGCGAATCGGCAAAGCGCAGTTCATTGCTGATGAGAGCAAAATGTGCGGCGACAGCTTTGAAATTTTTACGGATAAAAACGGCAACCAAATCGTTGTTATCAGCGACGGAATGGGCACAGGTCCGAATGCCGCCGTTGACGGCGCAGTTGCCTCTTGGCTGTTTTCAAAGCTGATTATCGCAGGGCTTAATTTCGATTCCGCTCTGCGCCTCTCTAATTCCGCTTTGATTGTCAAATCGGAGGAAGAAACGCTCGCAACGATTGATAGCGTAAGGATAAATATGCACACAGGCTCTGCGGAATTTTTTAAGGCAGGTGCGGTATCAAGCTTGATATGTAAAGGCAACAAGCTTTACGTTTATGGCAATCCCTCAATGCCGCTTGGCATCCTGCGTGAGGTTGAATTCGATAAGACGCAGACAACGCTCGACCGAGGCGACATACTGCTGATGATGAGCGACGGCGTAAGCCCTGCCTGCTTCGGCGCAATTGGCGAAGAACTGCGCTGTTCCAACAAAAAAGACCCCACCGCTTTAGCGGAAAGGGTCGTTGAGATTGCAAAAAAAGCAAACCGTGAAAAGCATATTGACGATATTACGGTTGTTGTGATTATTGTTCGATAATTCTGTGAATTTCGTTCGAGAGGGCGGCTAATTCACTGAGTGTAAAGCTTTCTGCCCTTACATTTTCAGGATAGCCTGCGGCGGCGATTGCTTGGTAAACCTTTTCCTTCGGCAGGCTCATTCCTGCGCTGATTGAGTTTGAAGCGGTCTTCCTGCGCTGTGCGAAAATTGCCTTGACCATTCTGAAAAAGGTCTTTTCGTCATCAAGCTCGATTGACGGAGCTTTTCTGACCTTTAATGTTATAACGCTGCTGTCAACCTTGGGCGCAGGCATAAACGAGCCTGCAGAAACATCAAAGCACTTCTTTGCCTCGGCGTAGTAATCGACCGCAACGGTAACTGCACCTGCATCACGGCTGCCAACAGGGGCGCAAAGCCTCTGGGCGGCCTCTTTTTGTACCATTACGGTGATGCTTTCAACGGGCAGCTTGCTCTCCAAAAGGTACATAATTACGGGCGAAGTGATGTAATAGGGGAGGTTGGCGCAAATCGCAACCTTCATTCCCTTGAATTTTTCTTCGATGAGCTTGTGCAAATCGGTTTTGAGAACATCGGCGTTGATGACCTCAACATTGTCGAAATCGGCAAGTGTTTCTCTCAGTACGGCAGGCAAACGCTCATCAAGCTCGATTGCCACAACCTTTTTCGCCCTTTTCGCAAGCTCCGCCGTCAGCACACCGAAGCCGGGACCAACCTCGATAACGCCTGTGCTTTCGTCAGCTCCGCAGACCTCTGCCATGCGTGGGCAAACAGTTGGATTGATTAAAAAGTTTTGACCGAGCGCCTTGGAAAACTTGAAGCCGTGGCGGTTGAGAATATCTTTGACAACAGAAACATCTGACAAATTTTGCATTTTTTTGCTCCTATGTATTTACTAATTTTAAATTTGGGTATATAATGTAATTTAATACTTATACATTATTATGGAAAGAGGTTGAACAAATGGCTGTTCTTGTTACGGGCGGTGCCGGCTATATCGGCTCGCACACAAGCATTGAGCTAATTAAGCAAGGCTATGATGTTATTATACTCGATAATTTCTATAACAGCAAGCCCGAAGCACTCAATCGAATAAAAAAAATTTCCGGCGGCGATTTTAAATTCGTCGAATGTGACATCAGAGATAGGGCAGGGCTTGACAAGGTCTTTGCTGAGAACAAGATTGATGCCGTAATCCATTTTGCAGGTCTTAAGGCTGTCGGCGAAAGCTGCCGCAAGCCCCTCGAATATTACGAGAATAACATCGGCGGCACAGTTACGCTCTGTCAGGCAATGCGTGATGCAGGCTGCAAGAAGATTGTTTTCTCATCCTCGGCAACGGTTTACGGTATGAACAATCCCTCACCCCTGCGTGAGGATATGCCTGCTGGCGGCACAACAAACCCATACGGCACAACCAAGCTTTATATCGAAACAATCCTCAAAGACCTTTGGGCATCCGATAATGAATGGAGCGTTGCGCTGCTTCGCTATTTCAACCCCATCGGCGCTCACAAAAGCGGACTTATCGGTGAAGATCCCAACGGAATCCCGAACAACCTTATGCCCTACATAACTCAGGTCGCCATCGGCAAGCTTGACCATCTCAACGTTTTCGGCGATGATTACGATACTCCCGATGGTACGGGTGTGCGTGATTATATCCATGTTGTGGATTTGGCAATCGGTCACCTGCGTGCGCTCGAAAAGGTGAGCGGCACAACAGGCGTTAACATCTATAACCTCGGCACAGGCAAGGGCTACAGCGTTCTTGATGTTGTTAAGGCGTTCGAGAAGGCGAGCGGTGTCGAAATCAAATATGTTATCGCTCCCCGCCGTGACGGCGATAT
>CAYQRS010000024.1:0-14719 GCA_964419825.1 uncultured Eubacteriales bacterium | reverse complement strand
CCGCCTGCGGAATCAAGGTGGCAAAAATGAGCGGCAGAGGTCTTGGTCACACAGGCGGAACGGTTGACAAATTTGAATCGATTCCAGGCTATAAAACCGATTTGAGCAGAGATGAATTTTTTGAAACCGTCAAAAAATGCGGCATGAGCATTATCGGTCAAAGCGGCAACCTCACCCCTGCCGACAAAAAGCTTTACGCACTCAGAGATGTCACCGCAACAGTTGAAAGCATACCGCTGATTGCTTCATCGGTCATGAGCAAAAAGCTTGCCGCAGGCGCAGAAACGATTGTGCTTGATGTCAAGGTCGGCAGCGGTTCATTTATGAAAACCGAGGAGCAAGCAAGAGCCCTTGCGAGGGCAATGATTGACATTGGCAACGCCGCAGGCAGAAAAACAGCGGCGGTTTTATCGAATATGGATATGCCGCTTGGCAAGAACATCGGCAACAGCCTTGAGGTTAAGGAGGCAATCGAGGTTCTCAAGGGCAGCGGAGCTGAGGATTTGAGGCTTTTGTGCATTGAGCTTGCCGCCACGATGCTCAGCCTCGGTGGCAAGGGTGATTTGCCGGCCTGCCGAAGGCTTGCAAGCTCTGCACTTGAAAGCGGTAGGGCGTTCGGCGTTTTTCGCACCTGCGTTGCTCTGCAAGGCGGCGATATTTCCGTAATTGACGACCCTGATAAATTGCCGAAAGCCAAGCACAGCCTGAATATATATTCGCCGAACAGCGGCTACATTGCAAAGACAGATGTTGAAGCAATCGGCACAGCCGCCTGCCTGCTCGGAGCAGGCAGAAAAGCCAAGGAGGACAGCATCGATTACGCCGCAGGAATCACAATCAACGCAAAAGTCGGCGACCAAGTTTGTAAAGGTGATTTACTTGCCACGCTGTTTGCGAATGATGAAAATCTGTTCGAAGCGGCAAACGAAAAATACCTCGGCGCAATCACATTTTCAGCAGAAAAGCCGAGCAAAAAACCAATTATAATCGGAGTAGAACAATAAATATGAAGTACACAACCATTCTTTTTGACCTTGACGGAACTCTGCTGGACTTTGCGAGGACGGAGGAAAAAGCCTTTGAGCTTGCCTTTGAAAAGCTCGGAATACCAAGCAGCAGAGCCATTTACGAGCGTTATTCCGCAATCAACGATGAGCTTTGGAAAAGCTTTGAGCGAAAGGAAATCACGAAAGACGAAATCGGCAAGCTGAGGTTCAGCAAGCTTTTTGCCGAGGAGGGTATAAACGCTGACGGCGTTGCCTGCAACGAGATTTTTAAGGAGTTTGTTTCGCAGAGCGATTACAAATTTGACGGCGTTGATGAAATGCTTAACGAGCTGATTTGTAAAGGTTATCAGCTTTACGCAGTTACAAACGGGACAGAGTGGATTCAGCAGCGCCGCCTTGCCAACACAGGCTTGGATAAGCTGTTCAAAGGCGTTTTCGTATCAGAAAAAATCGGAAAGCAGAAGCCCGAAAGAGAATATTTTGATTATGTTTTTGCCAACATCGAGGAAAAGGATAAACAAAAAATCCTAATCGTCGGCGATAGCTTGACCTCAGACATTCAAGGCGGCATAAACGCAAAAATTGATTGCTGTTACTTCGGCACAAAGCAAGCCGCCACAATCCAACCAACCTATTGCGTAACGAATTTTGACGAGATGATTAGCGTAATAACACAGAAATGAAAAAGCCTCCGCTTCAAGCGGAGGCTTTTTTGTTGGTTTAAAAGATTTTTTGAATAAACGGAATAATTCCGATTACAAACAGAGCGACGATAATCACGGGCAGGACATAAGTGAAATAACCTCTCATCCACTTTTTGACCTTTAAGCCCTTGCCGCAGTTTGCCTCATCAAAATAGTTCTTGAAGCCCCAGCCGTACTTTGTACAGCAGAAGAGGACAACAACAAGCGAACCGAGCGGAAGAAGAAGATTGCTTACGACAAAATCCTCCAAATCCATAATTCCCGTGCCAGCACCGAACGGCTGAATGTTGCTGAGAACATTGAAGCCAAGCGCACAAGGCAGAGAAATGATGAGCATAATAATGCCGTTGATGAAGCTTGCTTTCTTTCTGCTCCAGCCTGTCAAATCCATTGTGCAGGAAATAATATTCTCAAAAACAGCAAGAACGGTTGAGAAAGCGGCGAAGGTCATAAAGATGAAGAAAAAGCTGCCCCAAATCTGACCGCCTGCCATATTGTTAAAAATATTTGGCAGGGTGACAAAAATCAGCGACGGACCGCTGTCAACCTCAACGCCGTAAGAGAAGCAGGCAGGGAAAATAATCAAGCCCGATGTTATTGCAACAAAGGTATCAAGCACGGCAACATTGACCGATTCGCCCAAAAGCGAACGCTCCTTGCCGATATAGCTACCGAAAATTGCCATTGAGCCGATTCCAAGGCTGAGCGTGAAGAAGGCTTGATTCATTGCGCCGACAATAACATTGAAAACGCCGATTTCTTTCATTTTTGACAAATCGGGCTTCAGGTAAAAGGTTAAGCCCTCTTTTGCGCCATCCATAAAACAGCTCTTGACGGCAAGAATAACCATAATGCCGAGCAAGGCAATCATCATTACCTTTGTCACACGCTCAAGACCGCCTTGCAAGCTGAACGAGCAAACGAGGAAGCCAAGAATAACAATAACGACCATAAAGGCGATGAGCTGCCACGGGCTTGCAAGCATTTCGGCGAATTTGTTGCCGACACCATCAGGATCAAGACCGTTAAATTCGCCACGAGCCATTTTGAAGAAATAATTAAGCATCCAACCTGCAACGACGGTATAGAACATCATCAAAACATAGTTGCCGAACATTGATGCATAGCCGTGAATTTTCCAAGGGCTGTTCGGTTTTGCAAGCTTATTGTAAATGCGAACGGGGCTTTTCTGGCTGGCTCTGCCCATGGAGAACTCCATGGACATAACAGGAACGCCGAGAATTAACAAAAAGATAAGATAAATCAGAACAAAAGCACCGCCGCCGTACTGACCGGCCATCCAAGGGAATTTCCATACATTACCGATGCCGATTGCACAGCCTGCGCTGAGCAGAATAAAGCCGAGGCGGCTGCCGAGTCGTTCTCTTGACATAAGGCGAATCTCCTAAAAAAAGATTTTAAGCTACTGCGCTTGTAAGGTCAATGTTAATATCATAATCAGGGATATATACACCCTTTGCAAAATCTCTTGCACGGAAAATTACATTATTTTCATAAACCTCAACAACAAAGCCGATACCTGCATCGTTGTAAGAACCGTCTTTATTGGTGATTGCAAGTGAGGGGAGGTTAATTGAATGGAAACCGTTAACGGTCTGATAGGTGTACTGACCAAGACCGGTGTGAAGGTGACCTGTGATGAGGATAACGTTGCTGTATTTTTCCATAATTGCGATAAGCTCATCGTTCTGCTCGCCTACGCTGCCCTTTCTGGGGTCTGCACTGCCCCAAGTATCGGGGAGACCGTGAGTATCCTTGAGGGGCTGGTGGAGAATGACAAAAGCGGGCTTGCCGTCTGCTGTTGCGCTCATAAGGCTTGAATCAAGCCAAGCAAGCTGTTCCTCGGAGATATAGCTCTCCTCAAATTCGGCTGTATCTGTGCCCATTACGATGAAGGTGTAGCCGTTAACTTCGTATGTGTAGTGAAGCTTATCGATTGCAAACTCACTGCCGGCTTCCTTGTTCATATCGTTTGCCCAAGCTGTGAAGCGCTCAACAACCTGCTTGTAGCTGCGAAGGCGAACATCGTGGTTGCCAACTGCCATAAGGAATGCATCTGTGTTGGCATCCTTAAAGTATTCCTTAACAGTTTCGTATTCGCAAGCAAGACCGTTTTCGGCAATGTCACCTGCCATAACAACTGCATCGAACTTAAGCTCGGAGTTTTTGAGATCCTCGCCTGCGCCCTTAACATAAGGGTCACGCTCAAAGAGGTAGTTCGAGAGCTGAGGGTCTGCAACAGTTACGAAAGAAAGCTTGAGATTTTGAGCATCCTTAGCTTTGATTGCATCATCTGTTGAAGGACCTACATAGGGGTTGAACATGTAGAAAAGTGAGAGGAAAAGTGCCATAAGTTTTGCTAACATTTTAATTTCTCCTTTATTTGAATATAAATTGAACAAGCAGCATATAAAGAACCGTGCCGCCTGCTACGCTCAAGAGTGTGTTGCGCTTGATGAGGTGGATAACCGCCACCGCAACAATGGCGATAATTTCGGGCAAGGCAAAGGGTGCGCTCAAAAAATTGGCATCCTTTAAGCAATAAACAACCAGCATACCGATTACGGCAGAGGGCAGATACTTGCCTAAGTACAAAACGAACTTCGGGGTGTTCTCGCCGTTGAAGATTATGAAAGGCAAGCCACGCAACATCAGGGTGATTGCTGCGGCAACGGCGACAATCAGCATTGAATGGACATCATTCATCCTCTGTCACCTGCCCTTCCACCGATTTTTTCACAATAACCTTGCGGAAAGCAAAAAGCAGAACCGTAATCACAAGCATTGAGGGAATGAGAAAATCCTCACTGCCGAAAATTGCAAGACAAACAGCGGTTGAAATCACGCCGATGATTGCAGGAATGTGGTTACGAGTCGTTTTCCATTGTTCGACGAAAATCGTCACGAAAAGCGCCGTCATCGCAAATTCAATGCCTGCCGAATTGAAATTGAGCGTTGTGCCGAGAACAGCACCCGTAACACAGCCCAAAATCCAATAGCAATGGTTAAAGAGCGAAACCAAAAAGCAAAAAAGATGACGATCCGTTCCCTCTGGGTTTTTGCCGTCGCAAAGGAGGGAATAGGTTTCATCCGTCAAAGCGAAAATCATATAAAACTTTTTCCAGCCTGCTCCACGGTATTTGTCGATCATCGAAATGCCGTAAAACAAGTGGCGAGCCTGAACGAGCAGGGTTGTGATTGCTGTGGAAATGAGCGTTGCTCCGCTTGCCAGAAGGCTGACCGCAACATACTGCATTGAGCCTGCGTACATTGTGCAAGCCATCACGAAAGCCCACAGCACGCTGTAGCCTGCATCCGCAAGCATAACGCCGAAGCCCGTGCCAAGCACCAAATAGCCCGCAAAAACGGGCAGCGATTTTAAAAAAGCCGCTTTTGCAGTTTTCTTTTTCATTGCCTAAAAATATGCCACCTTATTAAAAAATCATACCCGATTATAATACCATAAATCAGCCAAGCTGTAAAGAAAAAGTTTTATCCATTTAAAGCACAAATGCGAATTCAGGCATTTTCCGCAACAAGGCGGCGGAAGCTTCTTTCAAAATCCTCATCCTGCTCCCTTGTTCTTTTCTTCGGGCCCTTTGTTCTGCCGCCCGCCTCACGAACCTTTTTGCCGACAAAGCGAGTAAAAAGCAGCGATTCAATATTCTTATCATCATAAACAAGTCCGTTTTGGTTAATCGCCCTGCCGTGCTTTGAAAGGCACATTGCCGCTAGGCCGTAATCCTGCGTAACGATTATATCACCTGCGCCGACCATATTGACGAGCTTGAAATCGGCGCTATCCGCACCTTTATCGACGGTTACCGTTTCACAACCTTCACTCTCAAGCGAATGAGCCGTGTCACAAATCAGCACGCACTCCAAGCCGTATTCCCTTGCGATGCCAACTGCAATATCAACAACAGGGCAAGCATCTGCATCAATCAAAAGCTTCATAAGCAACTCCTTTTGCCATATTGTAGCACTTTGCCGCTCGGATTGCAAACAAAAACAGCCCCGTACAAATCACGGAGCTGTTAAAAATCAGTTCATCTTGTTTTCCTGCGCAATCGCAAGCATGAGCTTAATGCGGTTTTCCTGATTAACTCTTGTTGCGCCCGGGTCATAATCGATCGGCACAATGTTTGACTCTGGGTAAAGCTCCTTGAGCTTTCTGATCATACCCTTGCCGACGATGTGGTTAGGCAAGCAACCGAACGGCTGAGCGCAAACGATGTTGCCATAGCCGTTTTCGATAAGCTCCATCATCTCGGCGGTGAGAAGCCAGCCCTCACCCATCTTACAGCCTGCGCCGATAATCTTGGTGCATTTTTCCTTGATGTGGGCGTAGGTTGCAGGCGGAATGAAATCGCCGTAAGCCTGTGAAGCGTTGATAAGGTTGGTTTCAACCTTTGTCAGATACCAAATTGCAATTTTCATCGCAAGCTTTTTGAGCTTTTTGCCACCGTAAAGCTTAATATCCTCAAGGCGATTATCGGTTTTGAAAAGGAAGAAGCCGAGCAAGCCGGGAACCATAACCTCACAGCCCTGGGAAGCGAGGAACTCCTCAAGATGGTTATTGGCAAGCGGAGAATACTTAACATAAATCTCGCCGACAACGCCGACCTTGATTTTGTCCGTCTTTTTAATCGGGATTTTTGCAAAGCTCTCGGTTATGATGGGGAGCTGTTTTTTAACGGCAAAATGCGAAAAGCCCTTGTTATTTTGGAATTGCTCACAAATATCGTCAATCCATTTTTGGGTAAGGGCCGCAGTTTCGCCCTTGTTGATTTCATAAGGCTCAATCTGATTTTTGAGGAGCATAATAAGGTCGCCGTAAATCATTGCGGAAAGCATTTTCAGCGCCATTGAAATGCGGATTTTGAAGCCGCTGTTTTTCTCCAAGCCCGAAAGGTTGAGCGAGATAACGGGGATTTGCGGATAGCCTGCCTTTTTGAGTGCCTTACGGAGCAGGTGAATATAGTTTGAAGCACGGCAGCCGCCACCCGATTGCGTAATCATAAGTGCTGTTTTGTCGGGATTATATTTGCCGCTGTTGAGCGCATCAATAAACTGACCGACAACAAGCAACGCTGGGTAGCAGGTATCGTTATGGACATATTTAAGTCCCTCATCAACAACGCTTCTGCCATCGTTTTTAAGCAGCTCGACATTGTAGCCATACTGACCGAAAACCTTGATGAGCATTGTGAAATGTATATCCGCCATATTCGGGGCAAGGATCGTATAATCCATCATATCTTTGGTAAATTCAACTCTGTCCTGTGATTCCATTTTATCCTTACCTCCTTATCTGCCTGTTGCGGCAAACAGACTGCGTAATCTGATTTTGACCGCACCGGGATTTGAAATTTCGTCGATTTTGATTTGAGTGTAGATTTTGCCTTCGCTTTCGAGGATGGAGCGCATCTCATCGGTTGTAATGGCATCAACGCCGCAGCCGAACGAAACGAGCTGAACGATGTTCAAATCGTCATCCTGCTGTTTTGCAACATATTTTGCCGCAGCATAAAGGCGTGAATGATAAGTCCACTGGTTGAGAACACTTGTCGGGAATTTTTCAACATGGCAGCTAACCGAATCCTCGGTGATAACAGCCGCACCACATTCGCAAATCAGCTTATCGATGCCGTGGTTGATTTCCTCATCGAGGTGGTACGGTCTGCCGCAAAGGACAATGATTGGTCTGTTCTCCTTCTTTGCCTGTGCCATATACTGACTGCCGCAAAGAACGAGCTTGTGCATATAAGTGTGGTATTCGTCAAAGGCCTTGTCGCTTGCCTTTTGAACATCGGCAAGGGCAATTTCGCCGAAGTTGCGGCAAAGTATTGCGTGAATTTTGCCGACAAAATCCTTTGGTCTGTGCAAGCCGACATAATCGCAGATGAAGTTTATCTGCTTGAGGTCGGTCATATTTGAACGAATAACCTCAGGATAATAAGCAACAACGGGGCAGTTATAGTTGTTGTCGCCAAGGTTTTCGTCAATGTTATAAGTCATACACGGATAGAAAATATGCTTCACGCCTTGGTCAAGCAAGGACTGAATATGACCGTGAAGAAGCTTTGCAGGGTAGCAAACCGTATCCGAGGGAATCGTATGCTGACCCGATGTGTACAGCGCTCTGCTTGATTTTTCGCTCAATGCAATGCCGAAGCCAAGCTCCTTAAAGAAGGTGTGCCAGAACGGCAACAGCTCAAACATATTCAAGCCCATCGGCAAGCCGATCGTTTCCTTTTCGCCCTCAAAGGGTGCGTAAGCGTCAAGCAAGCTGCGCTTGTAATCAAACATATTCAGCTCGCAGGGCTTTGCGCTCTTTGCCAGGGGCTTACTGCAACGGTTACCGCCGATATAGCTTCTGCCGCCGCCGAAATTGTTGATTGTAAGGCGGCAATGGTTACTGCAGCCGTTACAGGTAATGTTCTTGACATTGTGCTCGAAATTCTCAAGCTCCTCTGCGGAGATTATGGTACTGCTTCCGTTGCCCTTTTCGATTGCGTAAAGAGCCGCACCGTAAGCACCCATAATGCCCGAAATATTCGGACGAACAACATTGCGACCGATCTCCTGCTCGAATGCACGCAAAACAGCATCATTGAGGAACGTTCCGCCTTGAACAACAATATTTTTGCCAAGCTCATCGGCACTTGCGGCACGGATAACCTTGTAGAGGGCGTTTTTGACAACGCTGATTGAAAGACCTGCCGAGATGTTATCAATCGTTGCGCCGTCCTTTTGAGCCTGCTTAACCGAGGAGTTCATAAACACAGTACAGCGTGAGCCGAGGTCAACGGGCTTTTCGGCATAAAGACCGAGCTTTGAGAAGCTTTCAATATCGTAATCCCAAGCGGCGGCAAAGGTTTGCAGGAATGAGCCACAGCCTGAGGAACAAGCTTCGTTAAGGAAAATGTTATCGATTGTGTTGTTGCGGATTTTGAAGCACTTAATATCCTGACCGCCGATGTCGATAATGAAATCAACATCGTTCTTGAACTTCTTTGCGGCAGTATAGTGAGCAATCGTTTCAACAATACCGATATCAATCGAAAATGCGTTTTTAATAATCTCCTCACCGTAACCCGTAACAGCGCTTGCAATTACCTTTGCGGTGGGGAACTGGGCGTAAAAATCAATGAGGAACTGCCTGATAAGGCGAACAGGGTCGCCTGAGTTCGGCATATAACGGCTGAAGATAAGGTTGCCGTCGGTATCAATAACAGCCGCCTTAACCGTTGTTGAGCCTGCATCGATGCCGACGCTGACTTCGCCGCCCTTGAATTCAACCGTGCCGACGGAGTTACTTGCGTGGCGTGCGGTAAATTCGGCATATTCTTCTTCGTTTTTAAAGAGCGGCTTTGCGCTGAGATATTCACCGTTTTCGGTTGAAGAACCGATTTTTGCCATAACCTGCTCAATATCAAGCTCTTCGCCGTTTGAGAGGTAAGCCGCACCGAGGGCAACGAAATAAAGTCCGTCTTCGGGGCAAACACCCTTGACCTTGAGGGTTGTATCAAAAGCAGTTCTCAGCTCCGAAAGGAAATAGAGCGGACCGCCGAGATAGACGATATTGCCCTCAATTTTTCTGCCCTGAGCCAAGCCTGCAACGGTTTGGTTAACAACGGCAGTAAAAATGCTTGCGGCAACGTCATTCTTTTCCGCACCTTGGTTGAGCAAGGGCTGAATATCCGATTTTGCGAAAACACCGCACCTTGAAGCGATTGAATAAATCTGCTTATGTTTTTTTGCCATTTCGTTCATTTCGGTCGGCGAAACATCAAGCAACGATGCCATCTGGTCGATGAAAGCGCCCGTACCGCCTGCACAGGAGCCGTTCATTCGCACCTCAACACCGCCCGTGAAGAACAAAATTTTTGCATCCTCACCGCCAAGCTCGATAACCGCATCTGTACCCGGCAAAAGGCGTGAAACAGAAACACGGCTTGCATAAACCTCTTGAACGAAGTTCAAATCAAGTGAATTGGCAAAACCCATACCTGCCGAGCCTGAAACAGTAAGGCAGGATTTTTTGAATTCAGGATGCTGTGCGATGATTTCGCCGAGCATCTTTTCGGTTTTTTCCGCAATATGCGAATAATGGCGTTCATACGCCTTGTAAACGATGTTATCGTTGTCATCGAGGGCGACGCATTTCAGCGTGGTCGAGCCCACATCCAATCCTATTCTCATTTTCTCTTTCCTCTTTATCTCTTCATCTTTTTCTCTTTCACTTTCGGCAAGGCTCTTCCATGCCCTGCTTCATAAGCTTACCGATTTCTTCCTGAAGTTTTTTGGTTGCTTCCTTGTCCGTCATATCGCCGACCTTAAAGGGCGTGCCGTAACGAATCGTCAAATTCTTGCTGCGGAATTTGTAATCACCCGTAACTCCGGCAGGCACAAGGTAAGCATCACCTCGCTTTGCAAGAGCAGTTGCACCCGGCTTAAACGGCAAAAGGAATTTTTCGGTGCGGTTTCTTGTTCCCTCTGGGAAAATACCGATTGCACCGCCACGGCGCAGAACCTTGAGCGCCGCTTTGACGCTTGTCAAGTCGTTCCTGCCACGGTCAACGCTGATACAGCCGCAAGCCTCGAATATCGGACGAAGCACACCGTCAAAATACTCACGCTTTGCCATATAGTGGATAACTCGCTTTGTTGCCATAATCGTAAGGCACTGGTCGTAAAGGTGCTTGTGGTTGCAAGCGATTACGATTGCGCCCTCCGACGGGATGTTTTCCGCACCGATGATTTTCGGGTTATAATAAAGCTTAAAGAGCGGGCGCATAAGCACGCCAAAAATCTTAAAGCCCGTGTCCCTGTCCTCGGGGCGTTTTTTGTTTCCTTTACTCATTGTTCTCCTGTCCTTTAATTTCATTTATTACCATTTCCATAATACGGTTATTGGTCTTTTTCAAGCCGCCCTCGATTTTGATAGGCGGAAAGAATTTGATTTTAATGCTTCTTCTGAATGGCTTATATTTGCCTGTGATTGCAAAGGGAACGATGGGCGCATCGGTATCGTAAGCGATTTTGACCGCACCTGCCTTAAAGGGCATAATCGGCTCGGAGGTTCTGTTGACCGTGCCCTCGGGGAAAATGCCGAGAACCTGATCATCGTTAAGTGCGTTTTCAGCGCCGACAACCGCCGATTTGCCGCTCTGCTCACGGTTAACGGGGATGATGCCTACGCTTTTGAAAAAGCCTTTGCCGAAGCCCTCCATAAGTTCTGCCTTTGCCATAAAACGAACAACACGCTTTGTTGCCTTGGCAACAAGCACGCAGTCAAGAACATGGGTGTGGTTACCTGCAAGGATAACCTTGCCGTCTGCAGGGATATTCTCTTTGCCCTCAACCCTCGGAAAAAAGATTGCAGTGAAAACAGCAACAAGGGGCAAACGGGCGAATTTGTAAAACCAAGCCTCTTTCATGAATTCAAATTCCTTTCAACAACATTAAATTTAATTACAAATCGGTTATTTCGGAGTTTTTTTACCGTTGCATATTTGGCGCAGTAATTGACAATCCTCTCTCTGCTGTCCTGCGGCAAATCGACGGTTTTCATCACTCTGCGGTATTCCTTCAACGCTTTGTTTTTGTTACAGCTCATCAAAAAACCTCCTTTTCCAATTCATCTTTCAGCATACGTCGGCTGTATTGCAGCCTTTTGCGAACCGCCGCAGGTGAAAGTCCGAGAATATTGGCAATTTCATCGGATTTGTAGCCCTCTAAATAATACAGCTCCAAAACCGTTTTATACTTCGTCGGCAAGCGCATGATCGCCTCAAAAATCCCGTAATCCTCCGCACGGATGCCGACCTGCTTAAGCTGTTCCAGCCCGACGGTTTCATGCCGTGTGCGGTAGCGCATCATATTCTTGCTGACATTGGTCGCAACCTTGATAAGCCATGCTTTTTCATGGTCGCAATCCTTAAAGAGCGGCGCTTTCGTCATATAACGAATATAGGTTTCCTGCATGGCATCCTCAGCATCGTCTTTATTGCAGAGAATACTGAAGCAGATGCGGAAAAGCATCTGACCGTATTCATCAACGGCGTATTCGATATATCGCCGCTCGGCGTTGTATTGAGCTTTAATGCCTCCCATACAAAAACCCCCATAAATAATAAAACACCGCAAAAGCGCTTTTTGTGACAAAAAAATAAATTTTTTTGAATTTTTTAACTGCTGAACAATATGCGACTCTAACTTGAATTATAGCAATTTCTCGGCTGAATTTCAACAGATATTATTATTGAAAAAGACGCATAATTATGGTAAACTTTTATCGAGGGGTTATCAGCTTCACCGCAAAAGGCGGTTGCTTTGCCCTTATTTTGTTTGAATGGGGAGTTTTGCCATGAAAAAAGACATTCAATTCCGAAAAACCTCAAAAGGCGTTCCGCTTTTGGCTTTAATTCTCGGCGTTGCTCTTTTTGCCGCCGTGTTCATTCTGCGGCTTAACGCAGTTGCCGTTATTGCAGTTGGCTTTATGTGTGTTGTTTCAGCAATCAACGTGCTGAGCGTTATTGTGAAAAAAGAGGTTCATCTTTTCACTCTGCTCGGCTACGCAATCGCAGGCTTAGCGGTCAGCCTTTATTACATAATCTTCGGCGCTGATGCAGGCTTTGGAGCTTGGTCAACCTGCCTTGCAGGCTGGAAAAGCGCAGAAAACACCCTTTTTGCTTCAAGCGGCAACTTTTTTACAAGGCTTTGCGGCAATCTGCTTTTGATTTTGCCTTGCATAATAACCGTTCTGCTCCTGCTTGCCGTTGCTAAAAAGAATTGCACCAAGGCTGCCCGCAAGAGAGTGCTTGCCCTTGTTTGCAGCATTGCAATCACAGCCACAAGCGTGCTGTATCTGCTGACAATGAACCTGCGCTCTGTGCCGAACACAAAGCGTCTTTGGGAAGGTCAGGATGAATATCTTAAAAAAATCGACCACGCCGCAGAAAACAGCCCAAATGTTTTGGTTATTCTTATGGATGACCTCGGCTGGGGCGATGTTTCGCTCAACGGCGCAATTTATGACACGCCGAACATCGATTCAATCGGCGAAATGGGCTTGAACTTTGATAATTTCTATTCAGGTTATTCGGTTTGCTCACCTGCACGCTTCGCTCTGCTCACAGGCAGATACCCCTACAGAGGCTATGCAGATAATGTTATCTACCCGACAATTCAATCGAGCAACCAATTCTGCGCAACAAGGCTTTTCAACAGCTTTGAAATGGGTGCAAATACCGACGGTATGCTCGGCGATGAAATCACAATTGCCGAGGTATTCCAAGCCGCAGGCTACAACACAGGCGCATTCGGCAAATGGCATCTCGGCGATTACGGCGAATATTTGCCGACAAACCAAGGCTTCGATTATTTCTACGGCAGTCACCATGTTAACGATATGACTCCGTTCTACCATGTTGCCGAAGAAAACGGCGAATACGAAATCGCCGTTGGCTACGATGAGCTGAAAGACCAAAGCAAGGCAACAGCCCTTATTCACGAAGAAATCAGCGATTGGATTACCGATAAGGTTCAAAACAGCAACGAGCCGTTTTTCGCTTATTATGCTTCACCTTGGCCGCACGCCCCTGTTTACGCAGGTGACGATTTTGACGGCAAGACGGGCATGGGCACATACGCCGACTGTGTGACGGAATTTGACACATACCTCGGCAAGCTGTTTGCAACGCTCGAAGAGCTTGGCGTTATGGATGACACGCTGATCGTTTTCACAAGTGACAACGGTCCTGCGCTGGAGGGCTCAACTGACACACTCAGGGGCGGCAAATACACCGCCTATGACGGTGGTCAAAAAGTTCCGTTTATGATCAGATGGGGCAACAACGGCGGCATTTGGTCAGCAGGCGACACAAGAATACAGAGCGCAACCTTTGTTGATTTGTTCCCGACTTTGCTTGAGCTTTGCGGAATCGGCGATATGCCGACAGACCGTGAAACTGACGGCGTATCGATGCTCGATTTGCTTCGCACAGACGAGGTTCTGCACACATCGCAAAACCCGATTTTGCACATGAAGCGTGAAAAAATCAAGGCAATTCAATATGCCGTGCCGATTACGCAAATTGAAAAGCAATACCCCGATTACGATTACGATATTCTCAACAGCGATTATTTGACATTCAAATACTTCCGCAACATTCAAAACGATAACTCCGCATTCTTTGATAAATACCGCAAAAACTGGTTGCACATTCTCAACGATGACATCGGTGAAAACTACAACCGCAGCAGCACATACCCCAACATTGCCGAAGAAATGAACGCAAGAATGACCGAGATAACAAACGCTTTCAAAACAAACCGCCGTGGCATCGTGAGCTAAAGCCGCAACGAGCCGCTCGGCAAGACAAAAATTCTCCTATGGTAGCTGAGCTATCATAGGAGTTTTTATTTAACATCATTCAACACCTTGACTCTTTCAGTTTTCCAAACACTGTATAATTCAATTACCAAAGCTCTATATAACTTAATTCAATCCTTTAAGCATCATAAACTCATTTCAGTACTTCAGTTGCACTCACCGCCCTATGCCTCCCCTTGTTTTACTCAGTCACACGCACCCCTATGCCTCCCCTTGTTTTCAAGGGGAGGTGTGTGAAATCTTTGATTTCGCTCGGAGGGGATGAACTAAGCAAGCACAAAACTAAAATTCACACCGACCTCGCCACAACACCCCAAGCACCACATAACATAGCCAATCCCCAAACTACATATAACCTCTGTCAATCCCTCAGTCAAAAATCAAGATTTTTGACAGCTCCCTTTACACAAGAGAGCCGCTTACGCAAAAGATGGACTATGCGGTTTCGATTACCGCTAAAAAAACAGAAACCCGAAAGCGTCACCTCTCGGTAACAATTTCAGGTTCTTTTGGTGGAGATGGCGTCAACCGAAGCTTCGCTTCGGTCATTGCTTCGCAATCTTCGCATTTGTGTCCCTTTTGCT
>CAYQRS010000023.1:0-14788 GCA_964419825.1 uncultured Eubacteriales bacterium | reverse complement strand
GGAGGTTCCGTGGGAGGAGGCTTCACGCTTCGGCTTGATGATGGTTGCCGAGGACGGCTCGATTACCGCCTTTGAAGAAAAGCCCGAGGTGCCGCACAGCAACAAGGCCTCGATGGGCGTTTATGTTTTCAGCTGGAAAAAGCTGCGTGAATATCTACTTGCCGATGAGGCAGACCCGAATTCAAGCAACGACTTCGGCAAGAACCTCATCCCTGCAATGCACGAAGCGGGCGAACGCCTTTTCGCTTACCATTTTGACGGCTATTGGAAGGATGTCGGCACGATTGACAGCCTTTGGGAGGCAAACCTTGATTTGCTCCGTCCGAGCGTTGACCTTGATTTGTCTGATGAGGATTGGCGCATTTATTCAAAAACTCATTCCTCCGCTCCTCATTTCGTTTCCTCAAAAGCGAAGGTTCAAAATTCAATGCTTGCCGAGGGCTGTTGCATCGACGGCGAAATCGATTATTCGATTCTCTTTGCCGATGTTATCGTTGAGGAGGGCGCAAAGGTTGATTCCTCAATCATTATGCCCGGCACGGTAATCAAAAAGGGCGCAGTTGTTCAGTATGCGATTGTTGCCGAAAACGCCGTGATTGAATCCGATGCGGTTATCGGCGAAAAGCCCGAAAATATGCCCAACCGTGATGATTGGGGCGTTGCCGTTGTCGGCGCAGGTGTTACTGTCGGTGAGGGCGCAAGCGTTGCGCCGAAGGCTATGGCGGGCGAAAATGTGCCTGCCGCAAAGTAAGGGAGGTAACGAAAATGATTAGAGCTAATGATGTTCTTGCAATATTACATTCAAACGCTTATGAGGAGGCTCTGCCTGAGCTTACGAATATGCGCACTATGGGTTCCGTTCCTTTCGGCGGCAGATACCGCCTTATCGATTTTACCCTTTCAAACATTGTCAACGCAGGCATAAGCAAGGTCGGCGTTGTTACGAAAAGCAATTATCAATCGCTTATGGACCATGTCGGCACCGGTAAGCCGTGGGATTTGAGCAGAAAGCGCAGCGGACTTTTCCTTTTGCCGCCGTTCCTCAATGCCCATTCGGGCAGGTTCAGCAACCGCATTGAGGCGCTCAAGGGCAATATGCAGTTCATCAGCCGTTCAAGCGAGGAATATGTTTTGCTGATGGATTGCAACGTTGTTACCAACTTCAGCGTTAACAGCCTGATGAATTTCCACGAGGAAAACGGTGCGGATATCAGCATTGTTTACGGCAAGGGCAAAACCCCGAAGCTTGAAAACATTATGACCTTTGAAATCGGTGCTGATAAGCGCATTGAAAAGGTTTCCGTCGGCGCTCAAAGTGATGAGAGCAAGTATTCGCTGAACATTATGTTTATGAAAAAAGCCCTGTTGGAGCGCTTGATCAACGAGGCAAGCGCCTTAAAAAAGACCTGCTTAGAAAGCGATATTATCGCCGCAAATGCAGACAGCCTCAAAATCTGCGGAATGGAAAGCGAGAATTTTGCGTTTTCAATCGATTCGCTTCACAGCTATTACAAAGCAAATATGATGCTGCTTGACGGTGCAGTCAGGAACGATTTGTTTGACAAAGCAAGACCTGTTTACACAAAAATGCGTGACGATATGCCTGCACTTTACGGTCTTGACTCAACCGTACAAAACAGCCTTGTTTCAGACGGCTGCGATATTAAGGGCACTGTTATTAACTCCGTGCTTGCAAGAGGGGTTAAGGTTGAAAAGGGCGCAATCGTTAAAAATGCCGTTATTATGCAGGGCAGCTTTATCGGCAGCGGCGCTCATATCGAAAATGTGATTTTCGACAAGAATGTTGTTATCAAGCCCGAAAAGACTCTTATCGGTGCTGAGGATTACCCTGTCTTTGTCGGCAAGGGAATTGTTATTTAAGGAGAAATCGGAATGAAAGTTTTATATGCTGCGAGTGAGGCTCTCCCCTTTGTTGCCAGCGGCGGTCTTGCCGATGTTGCAGGCTCATTGCCGAAGAATTTGCGCAAAAGGCTTGTCGGCGCAAGGGTTGTTATGCCCCTTTATGACACGATCAGCCAAGAGCTGAAGGATAGTATGAAATTCATCACCAATATCACCGTGCCCGTTGCGTGGCGCAGGCAGTATTGCGGAATTTTTGAGGCAAAGGCAGACGGTGTGATTTATTATCTCATCGATAACCAATATTATTTCAAGCGTGACCGCATTTACGGTCACTATGACGATGCGGAGCGCTTCGCTTTCTTTGCAAGGGCTGTTTTGGAGATTATTCCTTACATCGATTTCAAGCCTGACATAATCCATTGCAACGATTGGCAGACGGCAATGACACCTGTTTATTATTCTACAATGTACGCCGATCAGCCTGGCTGGGAGAATATCAAAACGATTTTCACAATCCACAACATCCAGTACCAAGGCGTTTACGGTATGGAGCTTTTGGGCGACGTTCTCGGTATGAAGCCCGGTACGGAGCATTTGGTTGAGTATAACGGCTGTGTTAACCTGATGAAAGGCGCAATCGAAACCGCAAATGTTGTTACGACCGTCAGCCCGTCTTATGCCGATGAAATCCTTGACCCGTGGTTCAGCCACGGCTTGGATTCGATTCTTGAACAGCGCCGCTTCAAGCTTTGCGGTATCCTCAACGGCATCGATACGGAGAATTACGACCCCGAAACCGATAAAAATATTTTCGCCAACTTCAATGCAGAGGATTTCAGCAACAAGGCGGTCAACAAGGAGGAGCTGCAAAAGCTCTTTGGTCTGCCTGTTAAGGCTGATACGCCTGTTATCGGCATGGTCACACGCCTTGTCGGTCACAAGGGACTTGATCTTGTTCGTGGCGTGCTTGATGAGCTGCTCGCAACAACGGATGTTCAGTTTGTTGTTCTCGGCTCAGGCGATTGGGTTTATGAGGAGTTCTTCCGCAATATGGTTGCGAAATATCCCGAAAAGGTCGGCTTGAGACTTGGCTTTGTTCCCGACCTTGCACGCAAGATTTATGCAGGCAGTGATATGTTCCTTATGCCCTCAAAGAGCGAGCCTTGCGGTCTTTCACAGATGGTTGCCCTGCGCTACGGCTCAATCCCGATTGTCCGTGAAACAGGCGGCTTGAAGGATACGATTAGCGACAGCGGCGATAACTGCGGCAACGGCTTCACCTTCTGCCGCTACAATGCTCACGATATGCTCTACACAATTCGCCGTGCAATCGAGGGCTATGGCAACAGAGAGGGCTGGAACATCCTTGTAAAGCGTGCGCTTGAATGTGATAACGGCTGGGGAAAATCAGCAAATGAGTACATAAAGCTTTACAAACGAGTAATAAAAGAGTAAAATAGAATAAAAGAAACCGACGGCAGGAATACTGCCGTCGGTGATTTGAATGATTGGTTAGCGGTCCGCCAATGTGCCTGCCGCTTTTTCAACATAATTTTCAACGTTACAGATAATTTGGTCGCAGAGCGAAAAAAAGCTTTTATCCGCCGCAACCGAGGCAGAGGGGCTTCCCTCAAAAAGCGAGCAATAAACCGCATCGGTTACTCGGCTGAAAAGAATATCGCCGCTTTTGCTCGTTACTCTCAGGCTGTCTTCTTTGATTTTGCCCGATTTTATGCCGCTGATGATTACTTTGTATGCGACGATTGCCAATATCCAAAGCATTTTGTTATCGGCATTGCCGTCAACCATATTGAATTTTTCAGCAAGGTAGTTCACGCATTTCAGCACGGTCTGCATATTGATTTTTTCTTCGGGCTTCTTTGCCGCAGGGAGAGAATCGGTGTTGTTGAGCGAGCCGTATTTGCTCTCCTGCCTGCCAAGCAGATAATCGGTTGTGACATCGAAATAATCCGCACAGCGCACAACAAAATCAAGACCACATTCACGCACGCCTTTTTCATAGTGCGAAAGCAATGCCTGAGAAACGCCGAGGTTGAGCGCAACCTCCTTTTGGCTTAAGCCACGCTCCTTGCGCAGCTGAGTTATTCTGTTTGAAAAAGATGTTGACATTAAAGTCACCCCTAATTTGTTATACAGCGAGTATAACAGAGTATTCTACAAAAGTCAACAAAAGTTTGTTATTTTCGGAGTCAAATAATGAAAAGCTACAAAATTCACCTTATACGCAACGCCCTCACGCAGGAAAACCTTGACGGTCGCTACCTCGGTCATACGGATTCGCCGCTTTGCCAAGCAGGCATCGAACAGCTTGAGGACCTCATCGCAACATACAAATACCCAAAGGTCGAGGCTGTTTTTTCAAGCCCGCTCAAGCGCTGTGTCGATACGGCGAAAATGATTTTCCCCGATAAGAACCCGATACCGATGGATGCGCTGATTGAATACAACTTCGGCGAGTTCGACGGTAAAACCGCCGAGGAGCTTCAGGAGCATCCGCTCTTCCCGAAGTGGTTGGCAGGCGAGCCTGATGTTGAGCCGCCGTTTGGCGAAAGCAATGAGGCGTTCGGACGCAGAATTTGCACAGGCTTTGAAAAAATTGTTGACGGTATGCTCCGCAGCGGTGTTGAATCTGCCGCAGTCATAACTCACGGCGGCGTTATAATGCAGCTTATGTCACGCTACGCATTGCCGGAGGCTAAGGCACATGAGTGGCTGACCCCAAGCGGTTGCGGTTATACATTGAGTATAACACCATCCTTATGGATGAGCGGTCAAAAATTGGAAGCAATCAGTGAAACTCCCGAACCGGAGCGTGATTTCGATTATGAGCGTGCTCTGTGGGGACAAGCACCCTATGGCGAGGACGAGGAGCTTTACGGTTACGAATACGATGAAGAATAATTTTATTAAACTGAAAGAGGTAAGATAAAATGAGCGAAAAAATCAGTGTTGTTACAGGCGCAAGTGGTCACGTTGGCTATCCGCTTGTTAAAAAGCTTTGCGACAGCGGCGAAAATGTCAGAATCCTCATCCGTAAGGATTTGCCGATTTTCGATTGCTTTAATGCAGAGCGTGTTTACGGCGATATCACCGATATGGACAGCCTTATGAAAGCCTTTGAGGGCGCAGAGGTTGTTTATCACCTTGCAGGTATGATTGAAATTAAATCGGGCAACGACGATAAGGTTTGGGCTGTCAATGTCGATGGCACGAAGAATGTTGTCGAGGCTTGTAAAAAATGCGGCGTAAAGCGCCTTGTTTATGCTTCAAGCGTTGACGCAATTCCGCCCCTGCCCGATAATCAGGAAATGTCCGAAATCTATGATTTCAACCCCGATAACCTTGAGGGTACATACGCAAAGACAAAGGCTGTTGCAACAAAATATGTTCTCGATAACAACGGCGTTGACGGCCTTGAAACAGTTGTCACCCACCCCGGCGCTTGCATCGGCCCTTACGATTTCAAGGTCAGCAGTGTCGGTGAAATGGTTAGAATGTTCGTTAAGGGCGCATTCCCTGTAACTCTCACCTTCGGCGCTTACAACTTCGTTGACGTTCGTGATGTTGCAAACGGTATGTACCTTGCTTCAACAAAGGGTATCCCGGGCAACTGCTATATCCTTACAGGCGATATGATGACCTGCGGCGAGCTTATCAGCTCCCTTGCAAAAATCACAGGCAGAAAAGATCCGAAAATTCCGCTTTCACTCGGTCTTGCAAACGCAGTTGCTCCGCTGATGGAGGTTTATTACAAGGCTCTTGATAAAACTCCGCTGTTCACACGCTACTCAATCCGCAAGCTCTGCTCCAACTGCAACTTCACCTATAAAAAGGCCGCCGATGAGCTTGGTTATGCTCCGATGAGCGCTTACCAATCATTCAGCGATATGGTTGCTTGGATCAAGGAAAACGAGCCGAAGAAGAAATAATTAAAATTTTTGACCTGCTTCCGCAAAACGGAGGCAGGTTTTTGTTTACAAAACGGAGTATTTGGGGTATAATTCTAAATAATCAATAACGGAGGTTTGCTTTATGCCGAAAAGACAGGATTATATAACTTGGGATGAATATTTTATGGGTGTTGCAATGCTCTCTGCCCAACGCAGTAAAGACCCGAACACGCAGGTCGGCGCTTGCATCGTAAGCCCGAATAACAAGATTATGTCGGTTGGCTATAACGGCTTTCCGCTCGGCTGTAGTGATGAGGATTTCCCTTGGGAAAGAAGCGGCGAGGATTTTGACACAAAGTACCCCTATGTTTGCCATGCGGAGCTGAACGCAATCCTCAACAACGCAGGCGGCGATTTGCACGGTTGTCGCATTTATGTTGCGCTTTTCCCCTGCAACGAATGCGCAAAGGCTATAATCCAAAGCGGTATCAGCGAGGTTATTTATATCAGCGATAAATACGCCGAAGCTCCCCTCACTAAGGCAAGCAAGCGTATGCTCAACGCCGCAGGAGTTAAGCTGACAAAAATCAACTTTAAGCACGATAGCTTGACAATAAACTTTAAGGAAGACTTGATTTAAAATGCTGGAAAAAAGCAATTATAAGCACAACAAGGCGATTGATGTCAGCGGCAGATTGATTAACGGGCAGACGAACGGCAAATGGGGCAGGATGAAGTTCGGCGTTACAACGCTTGCCAAAAACGGCAGCGGAATTATTGCCGTCTATAATTTGATGGTTCTGCTCAACCACAATGTTTCGCTCGCCGAAATTTGCCGTGAGCTTTATATTAAGGCTCGCTTCCCGTTCGGCGTTTTCGGCGCAAGACCGCTTAAAATATTCCGCTATTTCTCCTCGCACTATATCCCCGTGAATTTGGATAGGGATTATGACGGCTTTTGCGAAAAGCTTGTTCCTGGCTATTGCGGAATCGTTATCCGTTGGACAGGCAGAAGATGGTTTTCTCCCCTACAGGCGGCGGCAATCGAGAACGATAACGGCAAAATCTATGTCTATAACCGCATCCCCGATGCGATAAAGCGGTATGAATATAATTCGGCACGCAATGTTGCGGATAAGGAAAGCTTCCTTGTCGGCTACTATATCAACGCCGATGAATTCTCCTACAACTGAAAATGAATAAAAAATAACTACCCGAAAAAGCTTGTTCCTTTTCGGGTAGTTTTCATTTTGTTCGGAAATTATCGGCTTATCTGAAAAGATTGAAGAAACCGTTGATAACACGGTTTACAAGCAGGAAGAATGCGCAGGAGAACTTGCTCATACCGAAATCTGCACCGTCATCAAGTGCTTCCTCAACGAGGAGGATGATGTCGCTCTTGTATTCCTTAGTGCCCTCTTTGATGGTGATAAGGCGAGCGCCACGGCTGTAATCATTGCCGTAGGAATTATAGGTGCAACCTGTTGTGTTAACAATGTCAACGCCGTTGAGTGTAACGGTGTAGTTGTTGATGTGGTCGTGACCTGAGAAAACAGCAACCGTGCCTGCTTCAACCAAAGCATCAAACTGACCGAAGTTGGTTACGCCGGGGCAGGGAGCTTCAAGCAGGAAGCCTGATTTGATTTTGCTGAAATCTGCGATAGAGATGTCGTAGTTCTTATCGTTGCAGAATTTTGTTGAAAGTGAAAGGTTGGTTGCTTCCTTGTAGAAAACATCCATAACCTCGCCGACAACGATGTGCTGGAATGCCATTGAAGGAACATATCCGCCTGCCAAGGTTTCAACAACCTTCTGTGTGGTTTTGAACCAGTTGATTTGCTCGGTGTTAACACAGCCATAGCCGAAGTTGCCCTCATGGGTGTATCTGTTGCCGCTGTCGAACATATAGAGCATATATGCAGGCTTAGCAGGTGAGGTTGAAGACATAATCGGCAGAGCGTGAGTGCTTGCGTTGGTGAGGATTGTGTTGTATTTGCTGTAATCCTCGCTGAAATCTACATCGTAATCGGTGGAGATTGTGCTGTAAGCAAGGCAGTATTTGCCTGCGGCACGCTGGAACATAGCAAGCTGTTCTTCGTTCGTAACGCCCTTTTCACGGTCGTGGTTGCCGAAAACAAGGGTGAAATAAACCTCGTTATCAACGAAAACCTGAGCTAATTCCTTGATGCCGTCATATTTTGTTTCTTCGGGGGAAACGTTGTTATCGCCGCCGAGAACAACAAGATCAGGCTCGTATTTTTTGAGGATACGGTCGATGAATTTGAGCATCTGTTGGTGGGCAGGATATTTATCCTGACAGTCTGAAATGTGTAAAATTTTGAATTCGCCGTCTTCGTTGAAGCGGAGAGTTGTTGCGTCCTCAGCAAATGCGGGGATGCACAGCGACATTGCCATAATAACGGCAAGTGCAACTGAAATGAGTTTTTTCATTGCTGATTGTCCTTTCGGTTTTAGTTTTTATGCCCAAAATTATACCACAAACGATACAGAAAAGCAAGCAAAATGCAAACAAAAAAAGCCGGCGCTAACCGGCTTTAAAAGGAAAGTCTTATTTTTTCTCGAAAGAATTACAGTCAACACACTGACATTCTGTGGGGTTTGCCTCATGTGTGCCGATTGTTACAGCCTCAAGTGTGCAGTAGTTGGAAGCGTTGCAATGGTGGCGGCACTGCTTAACGCTGCAATGGATGCTCTTGTTTTCGTTTGTGCAATTCATTTTATTCACCTCCGTAACAATATTGTTGACCGCAAACGGAGGTTTTATTCGTCTGTTGTTGTAATTGTTGCACCCTCGCTGTCTGTTCTGAAGAGCAGAGAAATGCACCAAATGCCCGCAAGGGCAACCAAGGTGTAAACAATTCGGCTCATAATTGCGGCTTGACCGCCGAAAATCCAAGCAACAAGGTCAAAACGGAAAAGACCGATGCTGCCCCAGTTAAGTGCGCCGATGATTACAAGCGCAAGTGAAGTCTTATCTAACAAATCTTCTCACCCCTTTTACTATTGGTTTATAGTAGTTTTTGCGGAGCGAGGAGAATTATTCAATTTTTTAATCCTTAATCATTGAATTAAGACGCTTGCCGAGAGCCTTGATCAGCGGATAGGATACGATGCTGAGCATTACGCCTTTGACAAGGTTGATTGCCGTTGCACCGCCGACTGCACCGAGGAGTGCTTCCTTGCTGAGAACGGTGTTGAGGAAATATTTGAAGAAAAGCGGAGCAATAATATAGTTGCCGAGTGCGCCGACAACGACGATTGAAACAAGACCGACAAGCATTGCGGCGATAACTGCGCCCTTGTTTTTGCCGTTTTTGGCTTTTTTGCGCCAAATTAAGGCGAACGGAACGATGTAAGCTGTGCCGACGAGAAAATTCATAATGTTGCCAAAGCCCATCTGCGAGCCAAAGCCACGCACCAAAAGCTGAATAACATTTTTGAGCAGTTCGACCAATGCACCCATTGCAGGTCCGATAATTACGGAGGCGATGAGCGCCGGAATATCGCCCAAATCAAGCTTGAGATAGCTCAAAGTCGGTATTACGGGAAACTCAACCAAGTAAAGCACAAAGGACATTGCAGTGAAAAGTGCGCCGAAAACAACATAGCTCATTTTTTGGTTCTTCATTTTATTATTCCCCTTTCGGTTTTGCTTCCGCCATAATTTTTAATGCACGGCGCAAGAATTCAACGGGTTCTTCGCCGATTTTTGTTTTTAAAGCAAGATAAGGCTTTGCCGAGGTCGCTGTAAGACTCATCCTCTTGCCCATTGCGGCGGCAAGTGCGGCAATGCGCTGCATATCGGGCTTTTCAAGGTAGAGGATGAGCGTGTCGCCACGCTGACCGATTTCGTAAATTCCCATATCTGCGGCGCAGTTGCGCAGCAGAGAAACATTTATCAAGCCCTGAACGCTCTGCGGCGGCTCACCGTAACGGTCAATCAGCTCGTCAAGAACATCTTCGGCATCGCTTTCGCTTCGTATGTCGGCAATCCTGCGGTACATTGCGAGCTTTTGCGGTGCGGCGGAAATATAGCTTGCAGGAATATGAGCATCAACCTTGAGGTCAATCAAACATTCGTTGAGCGGCTGTTCGGGTTCTTCGCCCTTTTCCTCGCTCACGGCCTCGCCGAGGAGCTTGATATACATATCGTAGCCGACCGCTTCCATGTGACCGTGCTGTTCTGCGCCGAGGACATTGCCTGCGCCTCTCAATTCAAGGTCACGCATTGCGATTTTGAATCCTGAGCCGAATTCCGTGAATTCACGGATTGCTTCAAGGCGGTGGGTTGAAATCTCGGTTAGCTCCTTGCCCATTGTGAAGGTGAAATATGCGCTTGCACGGCGGTTGCTTCTGCCGACTCTGCCCCTGATTTGGTGGAGCTGAGCCAAGCCCATACGGTCTGCATTCTCGATGATGAGGGTGTTGGCGTTAGGCACGTCAACGCCTGTTTCGATGATTGTTGTGCAAACAAGGATATCGGCTTCACCCTCCAAAAGCGATTGCCATACGGCACTCAGCTCTTCCTCGGTCATCTTGCCGTGTCCGATTGCAATTCTCGCATCGGGCAGGGCGTTTTGAAGCCTTGCGGCACAACGCTCAATGTCGTCAACACGGTTGTGCAGGTAATAGACCTGACCGCCACGGCGAATTTCACGCTCGATTGCCTGCGCAATTATATCCAAATCGTATTCGATAACATAGGTTTGGACGGGATGTCTGTCCATCGGCGCTTCTTCAAGCGTGGACATATCCCTTATTCCGCTCATTGCCATATTGAGCGTTCTCGGAATCGGTGTTGCGGAAAGCGTTAACACATCAACGCTTGGGAAACGCTCTTTCAGCTTCTCCTTTTGAGCAACGCCGAATCTCTGCTCCTCGTCGACGATGACAAGACCGAGATCCTTGAACTCAATGTCGCTTGAAATCAGGCGGTGAGTGCCGACGATAATATCAATATTGCCGCAACGCAGGTCTTTGAGAATCTTCTCCTGCTCCTTGGGCGTACGGAAGCGTGAAAGCATATCACATTCAACGGGGAAGGTGTCAAAACGCTTCTTGATTGTTTGGTAATGCTGCATTGCGAGCAGGGTCGTCGGCACAAGGATTGCGCATTGCTTGCCGTCGGCAATGCACTTGAATGCCGCACGGAGCGCAACCTCGGTTTTGCCGAAGCCGACATCGCCGCAAAGGAGTCTGTCCATCGGGTGTGGCTTTTCCATATCTCGCTTGATTTCGGCAATACAGCGGAGCTGATCCTCGGTTTCCTCAAATTCAAACCTGCGCTCGAAATCGTTTTGCATATCAATATCGGGCGAAAAAGCATAGCCCTTGATTGCTTGGCGCTTTGAATAGAGCTGAATAAGCTCTGCCGCCATTTCCTTAACTGCGGCTCGGACTCTGGTTCTTGTTTTTTGCCAATCGCCACTGCCGAGCTTGTTGAGCGTGACGGTTTTCGTTTCGCTGCCGGGACCGATGTATTTTGTAACAAGGTCAAGCTGAGAAACAGGCACATAAAGCGTGCCGTCTTTAGCGTAGCGGATTTTGATGTAATCCTTGATTGTGCCTGAGGCGTTAAGGCTCTCAATGCCGTCAAAAATGCCGATTCCGTGAACGGAGTGAACAACATAATCGCCACGGTGCAGTTCATCAAGGCTGTTGAAGCCCTGACCCTTGTTCTTTTTGGCTTTTTTGCGTGCCTTGCTCAGGTTCGCCTGCCTTGAGCCGTAGGTTATTGCCAATGCCTTTGTTGCAGGGTATTCAAAGCCGAAGCTCAGACTGCCCGGCACAACACAAACCGCTCCGGCAGGAAAATCCGCAGGAGCAACGGGCATAAACACGCTTGTTACGCCCTCATCATTAAGCTCATCGGCAAGGGATTTTGCCGTCTTTTCCGTTCCTGCGAAAACAACGGTTTTATAGCCCTTTTTAACCGCAGGGCGAACATCCTCAAGCAGGTCAATGAGCTGACCTGTCCATGGGGGAAGCTGTCTAGCGGAAACGGTGACAAGGTTTTTGACGGGAGTATCGAAGCTGCCCCTCGGCAAATTGTCGAGATAGGCAAAGTGCAGCTTTTCGTAAAGCGAGGTTATTTCGTCAAAGCTGAGGGTGAATTTTTCAAGCCCCTTGCTCAAAACGCCCTCTTCAAACATCGCTTTAATATCCTCATTCATCAGCTTTTCCGCCGCCTGAGCGTGAAGCTTGATGTTCGAGGTTTCGCAGGCGAAGGTCATATAACCGTCTGCGTGTTCAAAAACCGTTGAACCGCCGCCGTAAATGAGCGGCAGATAACGGTCAAGCGATTCAATTCTAATGCCGTTGCGCAGCTTTTCAATATCCTCATCAAGGCTTGCCCTTGCCTTGACCGAGCCCTTGCCCTTCAGCGAAGCCTTGTGCTGTTCGATGAGAGCGATAAGGCTTTCGGTGCTTTCGTAAAGCACAGCCGTTGCAGGCGTGATTTTAATTTCGCCGATTTGCTCGGTTCTGCGCTGAGTGTCAATTTCAAAATAAGCGATGCTGTCAACTTCTTCGCCCCAAAGTTCAATTCTGACGGGGCTTTCGCTTGACGGCGGAAAAATATCGATAAGACCGCCTCTGAGTGCAAATTGTCCCTTGCCCTCAACCATATCACAGCGTGTGTAGCCTGCGGCAATCAAATCATCGGCAATCATATCGGGCAGAATTTCACTGCCGACACCGATTGTCATCGTGTTGCGGCGCAGGATATGCGGCGGAACGGTTAATTGCATTGCGGCTTCAATGCTCATCACAACGGCATCAAGCGTGCCGTCTGCCATTGATGAAAGCACACCCAAGCGGCGCTGCTCGTAATCGTGCGAATGAGCCTGAGTCGGTCTGAAGCTGAAATCTGCGGCAGGATAAACTGCGGCGGAATTGCCCAACGCCGCCAAATCGTCACGCAGGCGTGTTGCGGAATGTTCATCGTGCGTGATTATCAGCGCTTTTCTGCCTTTTTTGGCAATAAGCGAATGGATAAAATGTGCCTTATGGATATGAGAAAGACCGAGAACTCCCATCGGCAGGCGGTTGCTATCCACCGCCTTTGAAAGCTCACGGTACTCTACAAGTTGTTCGATTAAGTTGCTGTAACAGGACATCGGTTACCCTCAATGGCTGAATTTGCTCATGGCATCGTCGATTTTGCCCTCAACGAGGTAATCGAGCGATTCGCAGGCGCTTGCCATGGCTTTTTTCATCAGCGGAATATCGTCTTTGGTGAACTTTGAGAGGACATAATCGGCAAGGTCATAATCGGGGTTTGGCTTTGCTCCGACACCGATTTTGATTCTCGGAAAATTGTCACTGCCCAAATGGTTGATGATGCTTTTGATGCCGTTGTGACCGCCTGCGCTGCCCTTTCTGCGGATTCGCAGACCGCCGCAGGGGAGCGAAATATCGTCAAAAATAACGATTACATTTTCAGGCGGAATTTTATAGAAGCTTGCCGCTTCCTTAACAGCCTCGCCGCTGTTGTTCATAAAGGTTTGCGGCTTCATCAAAAGGCAACGGTGACCGTTTATGCTTGCCTCGCAAACCGTTGATTTGTATTTGATTTTGTTGATTTTAACTCCGAGGTCATCTGCAAGCATATCCATGCAGAGCCAGCCTGTGTTGTGGCGTGTTGTTTCGTACTGCCTGCCGGGATTGCCCAAGCCGACAATAAGGTATTCAACACTGCCGCCGTAAGTTTTTTTCTTAAACATTGCTTAACCTCGATTAGACATTGAAGCGGAACAAAACAATGTCGCCGTCTTTCATAACATATTCCTTGCCCTCACTGCGAACAAGTCCCTTTTCCTTTGCGGCGTTCATTGAGCCGCAAGCAATGAGATCATCGAAAGCGACAACCTCCGCACGGATGAAGCCACGCTCAAAATCGGTGTGGATCTTGCCTGCCGCCTGCGGTGCCTTTGTGCCCTTGGTGATTGTCCAAGCTCTGACCTCAGGCTTACCTGCCGTCAGGTAAGAGATAAGACCGAGCAAATCATAGCTGCGCTGAATGAGCAAATCAAGTCCGCCCTTTTCAATGCCCAAATCGGCAAGGAACATTTCCTTTTCTTCACGGCTGAGTGAAGCGATTTCCGATTCAAGCTCCGCACAAATCGGCAGAACCTCACTGCCCTCTGCCTTTGCGATCTCGCAAACCTTGTTGTAGCCCTCGTTGTTGCTCAAGCCGTCAACAAAATCCTCCTCGCTCATATTGCAGGCGTAGATAACGGGCTTTGCGGTGAGGAGAGTTGACTGTGCAAGAATTTCACGCTCTTCATCGGTGCAATCGATGTTGCGTGCGGCAACGCCGTTTTCAAGCTCAGTCTTGACTCTTTTGAGGAATTCAAGCTCGGTTGCAAGGCTCTTGTCGCCCTTCATTGCTTTTGCAACACGGTCAATGCGGCGGTCGATCATCTCAAGATCCGAAAAAATCAGCTCAAGGTTGATTGTTTCAATATCCCTCGCAGGGTTAACGCTGCCGTCAACGTGAACGATGTCGTCGTTGATGAAGCAACGGACAACATGAACGATTGCATCGACCTCACGGATGTTTGCGAGGAATTTGTTGCCCAAGCCCTCGCCCTTGGATGCGCCCTTAACAAGACCTGCAATATCGACAAATTCGATAACGGCAGGAGTGTATTTGTCGGGATTATACATTTCCGCAAGCTTATCAAGGCGGCTGTCAGGCACGCTGACGACACCGACATTGGGGTCAATCGTGCAGAAGGGGTAGTTTGCGCTCTGAGCGCCTGCGTTTGTTATTGCATTGAAAAGTGTGCTTTTGCCGACATTCGGCAAACCAACAATACCTAATTTCATTTTATTCTGTTCTCCTTTAATTTATCCTGCCGCTGCGCCGCTTGCAGGATTTTAAATTTGATTTAATACATACTTTAACCCTATGATTATATTATTTTTCAAAGAAAAGTTCAATAGGTAACGGCGAAATATTTGACATTGTTCCCATTAAAATATTATAA
>CAYQRS010000022.1:0-15201 GCA_964419825.1 uncultured Eubacteriales bacterium | reverse complement strand
CAGCGGACAAGATCCTGGCCTATGCCGGTCTGTCACCGTCTACTTACCAGTCAGGTCAGCTTACTAACTGCTATTCCCACATGGAAAAGAGAGGTTCCAGATACCTGCGGTATGCCATCTTCAACGCAGCCAAATATGTCTGCATCCACGACCCGACCTTTGCGGCTTATCTGGCGAAGAAGAGGGCCGAGGGCAAGCATTACAATGTTGCAGTCTCCCATGCCGCCAAGAAACTCGTGCGGCTGATCTTTGCAATGGAGCGGTCTGGGCAGCCATACAGGCTGGCTGCATAATCCGCAGAGCATTCTTTTCTCAGAGCGCCGCCAACGACGCTCTACTTGCTATGCTGTTTTGCGGTAGTTACTTTTTCTGCATCATTTCGAAATTGGGCTTGACTTTTAATAGTTAGTCTATCTTATAAAATTTCTAAAAATATCAACATACCCCCGCCAATCAAAATGCTTTTCTGCTGTCAAACGCGCTTGATTATTCATTTTTTGTAAATCTTCTCTTGAATAATTCTGTATCCGTTCTAATGCCTTCGCCGATGAATCATAAGAATCATCCTCCAGAATAACGGCATTATAACCATCAAATAGATATTGATCCAAATCAGATGTGTAATTACATATAACAGGTGTAGCCATCATTAAACTCTCTACAACTTTTGTTGGGAATCCAGCTTTGGCATAACGTTCATCCTGCGGTCTTAACAAGACTGTAAAGTCTGCTTGCCTAAGATAATGTAATACCTCATCATTAGAAATTCTTCCTCTAAAGAAAAGTGCACTATTCACTACCGTAGAAGGTAATTCACCAACATTTTTTTTGTATTGCTCATATGTTAATCCTATAATATTAAAAATAAATTTGCTTCTATCACTTTCAGGCAAATTACAAAATGCACTAATAAAATTTTGTATTCTATCCTTAGCTGACATACTTCCGGCGTAAACAATTGTTATTTTTTCATGTTCTTCTTTTGCATACTTAGCAGAAGAAGTATCCATTATTACTGGAATTCTTACAGTATTAACATGTTTATTCTTAAAATGATTTTCAAGAAATGAACTAATGGCAAATACTTTATATTTTTTATCTATATAAATCCGATTCATTTTGTCATTATGTTTGTATTCTCTATCTTTTTCACCCCTTTTAAATTCAGAAGCTGAATACCATTCAACACTATCATAATAAAGTTGGATATTATTTTTTTTCGCAAAATATTCTATTCTTCGCAATGTTGGTTTATCTGCTGAAACCACCAAAATACCTTTTATTTTCTGAGATGCAATTTCTTGTAATACCCTTCCTATATTAATAAAATATGCACACCTTCCAAGAAGTCTAAACATGAGTGTGCTTTTTTTATATCTTAGTGAGTAATATGCTACCCCTTCAAAATCTGCTTGCTTGAAATTTGTTGTATTCCCCATTCCAACAACAATACACTTATAACCTAGTTCATTTATTATTTTGGCGAAGGAATGCTGACGAATTGCTCCAGCATCTCCTTTAGGATATTTATTTCCAGTGACAATTAAAAAGGCCTCTTTCTCCATTGATTATGTGCTCCTATTGCAATTTTCTATTTTTTCAATTTTTGTGGAAATTCGTTTTTGTATTAACACCCTATTCTTTGAAACTCTGCCGCTCACAATAGACCCAGCAGCAATAACAGCACCTTCTTCAATATGGGCACCTTTCAATACTATTGTTCCTGCCCCTATCCACACATTCTTCTCAATAATTATCGATTCACTTATGTATCCGCCTTTTCCATCATGATCGTGATCATATATGTATGTTCCTGGGCCTATAGTGACATTATCCTCAATTGTGATACTATCATGTGCTACTACCATACAATTTCTATTGATAAAACATTTACATCCAATTCGTATGGTTCCCTGAGAAGAGGAAATTTCCGTATTTGGTCTTATGCAAGTCCTAGCTCCTAGAACAATTCTCCCACCATTCCTTGTTTTTAAGCTAGCTAGAGGACTTACAATAGAAACAATATTGTATTTCACCCCACATCCGAGTATTTTTCTTAACAACAAAAACAAATCTGAGCTCAAAACAGATATTACATTTCTAATAATCTTCATGCTCTTATCCCTTCAATACTCTCTCATAACAATCTACATATTGTTTCTGAACCACATCATCTCTATATGAGTTCTCTACTTTTCTCACATTAAAAGCTGATTGTTTTCTTCTAACCTCAATAGAAAACATTCTTTTTAGTGCTGACACAGCTGAATCAACATCTCTAGCTGGCACAACCTCTCCTCCCTGATCTTCAATCATATCTGAGTTCGCAGCCCAATCACTTACTAAGCATGGAAGTCCATTTGCCATAGCTTCCGCTAAGGCATTTGAAAAACCTTCACCCGAAAAATATGATAGAAAGGCAAATACATCAGCCTTTGACAACTCTTCTTGGATCTGATTATGATTTAATGATCCAGTCAATACGACATTATTAACCTGTCTAGCTTCATCAATCACTTTCTGTTCAGGATTTCCTATCAGTCTAAATTCGATATCTGAAAATTGTTTTGCTATATGAATTAAATCAATGCATCCTTTTGTTTCAATAACACCGCCAACATAAACTACTCTTTCAATTTTGTCATTAATAAAATGACCCTGAGTAATTTCATCTGAATTCACAAAATTGGGTATCAAACAAGTCTGTGTTGAAGAAATTTTTTTTACATAATTTTCACTTTGCTTATTTAATACCATGACGCAATCGCTTATATTGCAAATCATCTTCAGCGCCAATATATTTATCTTGCCCGAAACGATATTAGGAATAGTGCATCTAAAATGAATTATAAACTTTCTTCCATTAATCTTAGAAATTATTGCGCAAATTAACTCCCTTAGAACAGGCATAGTGTTTGCCGCGATACAAGAATGAACAACTTTAGCATCATTATCCTTTAATGTCTTCCACAGTCTTTTCCATATACTAAGGCATCGTTTTACTTCATCAACATAATTATGTTTTACCTTATCACCAAAGAATTCTCTTTTACCCACTATTTTCTCATCTACAACAAGTACTTCCCATCCATTTTTCAGATTCGCTTCCATCATTCTTACTGTCCACTGAGCAATTCCTCCAATTGGCGGAGGCGTAGGTGCTAATAATACTACTTTCATATGAGATTCTCCTTAATTCCAATGCTCAACAATTATTTTGTAACCATTGTTTGATGAATAGACTTTCTCTAAATACGACCATTCCCTTATTTGGAAATCTAATGTATTTGACGCATTTTGTACAAGGTTATAAAATTCTTTCACATCATCACTCTCACACCACCAGCCAAATCCACCATCAACAATTACTTTTCCAATATCTGTATTGGGATCTGTAACAGCCAATACAGGAATCTTTGCTTGCATATAACTCAAAAGACGACTTGGAAAGTTTGGAATAGTAAATCTGTGATCAAGAAAAATCGTTCCTACATCACATGCAGCCACCATCTTGTCATAGTCTTCTTTAGGCAGCCGCTTCATAAGCTTCACATTTGTTGGCCTATCGTTTTCTACATACGCCTCTATCTTTCCGTACTCAGTGCCGTCTCCAACAATCAAGAAATACACATCATCGTTCTTTTCCTGGCTCTTCAGACATTCAATCATGAAGTCAATCCCTTGTGGTTTTCCAAGGTTTCCGCCATAAACAAAGACCTTTTTATCCAGAGGAATATCGTATTTCTTTCTTATTTCACCCCTCGTTTTTTCATCAACGCTCATGTCGACAACTTCAACGCTGTTCGGGCAAATCTCAACCTTTTCAGGATTAATCTCGGGATTATGCTTTAACACATAATCTACATTGGCTTGACTCATGCACCCGATATAATCGGATATCCTATAAAGTTTCTTCTCCTTATTTCTGAAAACCTTATAAATCAAGCCCTTGATTCCACTCCTGTTCATCATTCCAAGATCTACTGCATTCTGTGGAAAGATATCCTTAAGAAGCAGATATGTCTTTGCTTCGTCCCTCTTCTTCACGAACTCTATTGCGTTACAGAATGTGATTGGAGGTGTGGAGTAGATAACAAGGTCAAACTTAACATCAGAAAAATACTTCTTAATACCGGCAATAAATAGCGGTTCTATACTAAGTGTCGAGATACCTTTTTCGATAATGTTAGTTTTCTGTGTATTACCAATTCTCAGCCTCAGAATCGTTGCTTTATCAGTTTTGAGTATCTTTGTTGCCTGATTCTTTCTTCTCTCAACAGGAGATATAACAAACAGGTTATGTCCATGTTTTGCAAACTCACGAAGCAAATCGGTATATATATTTCTTTCATCTAATGAATCAAAATCTAATAATGTGAGAAACAAAACATTCATGTACTTTCTCCCCTAAATCGTAAATTCCAAAATGCTGCTCATCCCGGCAGTCTCACCATCGAAATACAGCCCATCTTCATTTCTGAAGTATTTCCATCTCATGCCAAGCTGTCTGCAGGCCTGGAAATCCTTGTTCGGGTTATCTCCCACATAAACAATCTGTTCATATGGAAGCCTCCAGCGGTTCTGCATGATGCGAAATGCAATATCACAAGGTTTTCTAAACTGAGGACCACCGAGCTCATCTGTGATGATGATGTCATCTACTAGGCTTTCCAGTCCCAAGGCCTTAATCTTATTTCTTTGTCCTTCAGGTCTGCCGTCTGTGATGATCCCAACTTTTACGCCTTTGGCCTTCAGGTCTTCAATCATCTCAGCAACGCCTTTATACAGTGAAATCTCCGGCATCTGTTCTCTATAAATTTTCAGGCACTCTGCCTTCTTATCTTCTTCGCCTATTTCTTCTAAGTACGCATCAATGGCTTTTCTGCCATCTTCAAAATATCTCCACAGCTTTTCAGCAGTGTATTTTTTTCCAAGATATTCACCTATCTTCTTATAACCGCTTCTGACATACTGTTTTTCACTGTAGAGCGTATCATCCAGGTCAAAAATCACACCCATAATCGGTTGTGTATCATCACCCTCCGATATGCACACACTCTGATCGAACCGGCTATAAATAGCACCATTGCAACTGTTTTCTTGGTATTCAACTGCACCTCTGGAAAGCAGAGTCAACAATGCTTCAGCACTTCTTGCTCCAGCCTTCATGCTGAGTGGTGCTCCACCGCCATAGCGTGGATTTATTTCAATGTAGTAGTTATCTCCAGTGTTTTTGTCCTGAATCAACTGGACAGTCATTGGTCCACATGGTTTGAAGGCTTCACACAGTTTCTTTGACTCTTCAATCATGGTCCTGTCCATGTAGATTTGAGTCTTCAGCACTTCCCCAGCTCTGACCTGTACTCTTTCTCTTGGCGTGATAAAGACTGGATTGCCATCAAAGTCACAGAAGATGTCTATAGTAAATTCTCTTCCTTCTACAAAGGGCTGAATGATGTAATCTTCAACCTGCCCCGCATAGACCTCTAACTCCTCTTCATCTTCGACCATAAATGCGTTGATGGAACTGCTTCCATCCTTCGGTTTGATAAAGCAAGGGTATGGACCAGGGTACGATTTATAATCGTTATATGTTTTTGGGGCCTTCAAGCCACAGGACTCGAAGAATTCTCCTGTGTTATTCTTATCTCGATAAATCAGAATCTTGTCCGGCTTGCTGATAAGAACCCTTGTCCCTACCTTTTTAAATTCATCCACATTTCTCGAAAGAACCAGAAGGTCGGTATCAATGGTTGGCATAACAAGATCAATCTTATCGGCCACGCAAATATCAACTAGTTGCTGAATGTACTGTGGGTCACGCATCGCGCATACTTTTCTTGTATAATCGCAATACGCAAGCGCGGGAGCTGTACCAGCCAAATCAGCACCATAGATTTTCAAATCTATATTTAGTTTCAAGGCAGCCTGTCTGAATGCCTGAAGCAGTTCAACACGGCGTCCTACACCTGTCACCAAAATATTCATGACGCCCTCCTATGCTGCAAGGAGAGCACATGCTCTTCTCTTATGATTGAGGTGGAGCAGTACCCCCAGTTAGTTTATACTTACTCATGATATTCTCCCTCGCCGGAACTCCTACATAGGTTCCAGGTTTCTCTATATCCTTAATAACCACGGTGCCTGCACCTATCATGCAGTCTCCGCAGATATTTACGTTATTGCTTACCGTTGCACTTGCACCGACCCAGGTTCCATCTCCCACAGAGACAGTCCCGCATAAATGACTGCCTACCGCAATATGTACATAATCGCCCACTACACAGTCATGATCCACAGACGAACAGGTGTTGATGATGCAACCTTTTCCAATCCTTACTTCCGGATTGATTACAGCACCAGCCATGACTACAGTTCCTTTGCCTATCACTACATCTTCCGCAACAACCGCATCTGGATGAATGAGCGTAACCAGTTTTTCATCTGGTATAGATTCCTGTATCTGCTTCCGGACACCTGCATTGCCAATCCCAATGATTACATCAGCATCTATCGTTCCTGCTTCAGAGCTTTTTCCTATTACCGGATAACCTCCACATTCGTGAATGCTGTCATCATCATCTAAAAAAACAATCTCTTTGTAGCCATTCCTTCTTGCAATATCTGCTACTACCTTTCCATGACCACTTGCTCCGATAATTGCTAATTTTCTCATTTTCATACCTCCGCATTGCCTTTTGCTTCAGCAGCTTCTGTTCCCATGAATTCCTCCATGGTTGCGGAGGTCTCAGAATTGATTCCTACTCGCTTCAATACCGTCCATACGGTCTTGAAGATGATCTTCCAGTCCCCAAGAAAAGTAATGTGGTCTACATACTCCACATCCAGATCAAACTTTTCTTCCCAACTGATAGCATTTCTTCCATTTACCTGCGCCAGCCCTGTAAATCCCGGTCTGACTTCATGCCTTCTCGCTTGATGTTCGTTATAAAGGGGAAGATACTTGACGAGGAGCGGACGAGGACCGCAGATTGAAAGCCGTCCCGACAAAATCAAAAAAATTTCTGGCAATTCATCCAAAGACGTAGAGCGCAGCAGTTTACCAAAAGACGTAAGGCGTTGCTCGTCCGGCAATAATTCACCGTTCTCATCTCTCTCATTGGTCATTGTCCGGAACTTATATAACTTGAATATCTCTCCGTGTAATCCCGGTCTTTCCTGCGCAAACAGAACAGGTGAGCCGATCTTGATCTTTACCAGAATCGCAATAACCAACATGACAGGACTTAAAACGACACACGCAAGCAAAGCACACAGAAAATCCTGCGGACGCTTTATGTACTTTTCATAAAAGCCTTTTTTATGCTCCATATTGATACCCCTTACATGAAACAACTTTTAATTATCCCGATAATCTGATCCTGCTCCTCAGCAGTCATCTTATTATCACTCGGCAGACACAGACCTCTCTCGAATATATCCATGCCCACATCCTCACCGCCACCTTCGATATAAGCATTGGTTTTGGCTCTGCCCGAGCCGCTTTGAGTTATGAACTCATGCATACGGTACATCGGCTGCATATGCATCGGCTTCCAAATCGGTCTGCCTTCGGCATTATAGCTTGCGAGTTTTTCCAAAATTTCAGTCGGACAAGTTTTGCCAGATTCTTTTATGTAAAGCGCTTGCGTGTCATCCCTGACCTGCCTGCACATATAACTCTTATCGATAATCATAGCCGAAAGCCAATAGTTCGGTTCAGTTCCGTCAACGATTGGATTCATCGTAATCGGCAAATCCTTAAGCCCGTCACGGTAGCGTTCGTAAACAAGCTTTTTCTGAGCGATATGCTCTTCGAGGTACGGATACTGTCCTCGCACAACACCTGCAATCACATTGCTCATTCGGTAATTATAGCCGACCTCTTCGTGCTGATACCACGGAGCGTTTTCCCTCGCCTGCGTTGACCATTTTCTGGCTTTGTTTGCAACCTCAATATCGTTCGTGAGCAAACAGCCGCCCGACGAACCTGTGATAATTTTGTTGCCGTTATAGCTGACGGCGGAATAATCGCCGAAAGAGCCGCACTGCTTACCGTAAAGCGTTGCACCCATTGCTTCGGCGGCATCTTCGATGAGCAAAGCGCCGTGCTCTTCACAGATTTTTTTAATCAAATCAATGCGACCCGGGAAGCCGTAAAGCTCGGCACAAACAACAAGCTTAACATCGGGATAAAGCTCAAAAGCCTTTTCGAGCGCAATCGGGTCCATATTCCAGCTTTCCGCTTCGGTGTCAATAAAAATCGGGATTCCGCCCTCATAAACAACGGGGTTGAGGGTTGCATCAAAGGTCATATCCGAGCAGAAAACACGCTTGCCCTCAAGAGCGCCGTGGCTGACAGCAGGCTTGCCGTAAAGCTTTTCGCCCGCAGATTTAACGCAAAGGTGAAGAGCCGCCGTGCACGATGAAAGGCCAACGGCATATTTCATCTCCGCTTTTTGAGCGGCAATGCGCTCAACCTCATTTATGTTTTCGCCAACCGTGCTCATCCAATTCGTTTCATAAGCTTCGGTTATATATTTGAGTTCCTCGCCGTGCATCGTCGGCGTTGCAAGCCAGATTTTTTTCTCAAATCTTTTCATTCTGACACCTTCATAATTTACTGGTATAAAACAGATTATATTTTCAAACGCAAAAGCGGAAAGCGAGAATAATATGAAAGCTGTTCCGCTTCGTAATTTTCAGTTTACTTATTTATAGTTATACAACGATATTGTAATACAAAAGCTTCGGCAAGTCAATGACAAACAGTTTTTTAAGCTACAAATTTCGTCACGGTTTTTTGTTTGTTTTTACGATGGTGGATGGAGCGGCGAGCATACAGGCAATCATTCAAAGAAAATCTCGCCGCATCGCATACTGTTCACAAAATAGTGATGATTTGGATGAAGCAGGGTGATATAATTTTTTAGACGAAAAATTTACAATATTTACCGCAAAGCTTAGGAGGAATTGTCATGAAAAAAGCAGTAAAAAATACACTGGCGTTGATTTTGTGTGCTGTAACGCTTTTCGGTGCTGTGCCGTTGAGCGACTTCTTGAGCATAGGTTTTCCATATTTCGGCATTTCTTTCCTTGCTGAGGCTGAAATGACTCCGACCGGTTCTTGCGGCGAAGGTCTCACATGGAGCTTTGACGACATCAGCGGTACGCTCACCATCAGCGGTTCAGGCGAGATGCGCAATTTTCAGCCCGACGAAACACCGTGGCACTATCTTGCCGATTCAATCAAAACGGTTTCTATCCATTACGGAGTCACAAGCATCGGTAATGAAGCCTTTGCCTGTCTCAAAAATCTTGAAAAAGCATCGATTCCATTCGGAGTGAAAAGTATTGGTGTTGAGGCATTTTTCAGCTGTTCAAGCCTAAAAGGCGTAACTATTCCGAGTAGCGTAGATAGCATTAACAACTATGCTTTTCAGCATTGCACAAACCTTGCCGATGTAAGCCTTTCAAGCGGCATCAAAGCAATCGGCACAGATGCATTCGCAGGCTGTAAAGCTCTCAGCAGTATTGTAATTCCTGATAGCGTTACGGAAATCGGCGGCGGTTCATTTCGAGATTGCACAACGCTCAAAACAGCCACGATCTGTATAAATCTTCCGTTCAGCGGTGGCGGTTCTGCATTTTCGCTCAATTCCGAAAGCGAAACAGCTTCACACTCAATTACCACTGCAATCGGTGACAACGCTTTTAGCTGCTGTTATTTACTGGAGAGCGTAGATATTGGTGAGCAGGTCACATCACTCGGCAAGAGTGCTTTCGCAGGCTGTCAAAAGCTTACCGAAATCAAAATGAATGGCGTAAGCTCAATCGGTGATAATGCTTTCGAAAATTGTGCCGCACTCAAAAGCATCAAAATCCCCGACAGCGTTAAAAAAATGGGGCAAAGTGTTTTTCAAAGCTGCACAAATCTTGAATACTGCGAAGTTGGCGACAAATTAAGCGAAATCGCAGCTTACACTTTCGCAAATTGTGTAAAGCTCGGCACGGTAAAGCTGCCCAACACGCTGACAAGCATCAACAGCTCCGCTTTCTCAGGCTGTTCCGCACCACTGACAATTTACTACAGCGGTACAAGAAGCGAATGGCTCAAAATCAACATCGGTGACAGCAATGAAAGCCTAAACACAGCAACAATTTACTGCAATTATATCGAATGTAACGCAAAAATAGCCGCTCCGTCAATCACGGCAATAAGCTATGGCGATTCGCTTGTGCTTCATACCGAAACTGATGTTGCCTTGCCTGCGGAATATCGCATTGAATGGGCAGCAAGCAACGGCTGTTTCAGCTTTACAGCCGACGGTGAAGCTTGCACAGTCACCCCAAAAGCAAGCGGAAGCACAGTCTTTACCGCATACATTTGCGACAGCAACGGCAACATCATCTGCTCTGCCACTCAACAGCTCACATCAAAGGCAAGTTTTTTTGACAAACTTGTTGCGTTTTTCAAAAAGCTTTTCGGCTTAACAAAATTCTATCCGCAAGCCCTCGGCTTTGATATCAAATAAATCACAACAAACAGCTCGCTTCGGTGGGCTGCTTTTATTTTTGCAACAAGCGACAAAAGAGATAAGCTTTCGCATATATAATCTTGTATTCCAATAAAAATATCGGATAAAAGATTGACTTGGCGTTTATTTTGGGTTTATAATCTAAATTGTGGGGTAATTGCTGAATTTTTCCTCCCTAACCTGATGCGGTTGTCAAAACTCGACATTCAAAACCGTTTGTGTTGTTCTTGTTTGCGAAAAATTATTTTATTATATTTAGCAGAGCAATATGGTTTTGTTACACTGCATTTCAGCAAATTCGCAAAGCATCGATTACACCAACCACACAACCTTTATGCCCTGCGTTGTTCAAGCCAAGGGCAAAACAATGGCAGACACGCTCAAGGCAGCTGTCAAAAGCACGGGTGAAGCGAAAGCCGACGAATTTATGGGGCTTCACGGTTTGCCATTGCTCAATATCGGCTTTTCATCAATGGTTTATTTGCAGGCTGAGCTTATCGTCAGCTTGTTTTACACCAACGCCAACCTTGCAATCAGCAATGTCGGCAATATTCCGCCACAGCTTTTTGCACTCGGCGGCAAGGAAGCAACAGCGGCATCAGCGGCAGGCGGCGCAAAAGAAAAGCCCTGTGCAACCACAACGGCTGTTTCTTATAACGGTGAACTCACCCTTTCGATTTGCATTAACTGCAATGAAGAGGATAAACAAATACTCAATCGATTTTTGGACAGAATTGAGGAAAATATCAAGCTTTTACGCTGACCAAGGAGGCAGAAGAATGACAAAGGCTGTTCAAATCAAATATCCGATCGTGTTCGTTCACGGTATGTTCGGCTGGGGACAAAACGAGGGTATCAACAAAAAAGCACCCTATTGGGGCGCAACAACGGGCAGTATAACCGATTATCTCACCGAGCTTGGTGTTGAAAGCTACGCCGCATCGGTTGGACCGATGTCAAGCGCATGGGATCAGGCGTGCGAATTATATGCCCAGCTCACAGGCACACGTGTTGATTACGGCGAGGCTCATTCAAAGCTGCACGGTCACAAGCGCTACGGCAGAACCTACTCTGCACCGCTTTTTGAGGGCTGGAGCAGCGAGAAAAAAATTCATTTGATTGGTCACAGCTTTGGTGGCAATTCAAGCAGAATGTTGGCACATTTGCTTGCCAACGGCTCGCCCGAAGAGGTTGCAGCATCAGGAGAGGACACCTCTCCCCTTTTCCTCGGCGGAAAGGAAGAGCTGCTCTGCTCACTCACGGCAATCTGTTCGCCGCTTGACGGCACACTTGCCTACGAAACAGCGCAAAAATACAGGCTCATCACTCCGCTCAAATTCTTTTCTTACAATTTCGCCTGCGTTTTCGGCAGGCTCAAAATCGGTCACAAATTCGCCGATTTTCACCTTGAGCAGTTCGGCATAACAAGAGTTCCGGGCGAAACCGAAGCTCAGCCGTTCAAGCAAGCACTCACCAATTTCTACAATACAAAGGATTGCATTTCTTACGATATGTATCCGAGCGGCTCAAAGGAGCTTAACAGCCGCATTAAAATTCTTCCCTCGGTTTATTATTTTTCTTATCCATTCAACGCCGTTGACCCCAAGACCAACAAGGCTATTCACACGAACTTCCCCTTGATGAAAGCAACCGCTTGGCTGATGCTTCACGACAGGAAGCGCCAAGGCAAGCTGCCGCTTACAAACGACGGACTTGTTGATGTTGAATCGGCAAGGCATCCGTCAAACGAGCCATTCATCGAATACACTCCGAACGGAAGGCTCGAAACAGGCGTGTGGAATGTTATGCCCATAACCCTCGGCGACCACGGTACGCCGATTGGCTTGATGTCAGACAAGGAGCAAACCCACGCCTTCTACCGAAAGCATCTTGCTATTTTGGAGCAGGCAGAAAACGAATTGCTCTCACCCTCAGTTCAATAACAAGCAAAGGCACAGCAACGGAAATTTCCGCAAGCTGTGCCTTTTTATTTAATGATTATGCTTTTCTGATTATACCCATCGGAGTTTGCTCATGGGACTGACCGAGTGGATTATCTTTAAGGATGCGAACCATCAAATCACGGTCAATATCCTTGGGATATGCGCCCATTATAACACCGCCGAGGTCGTTTATATCGGTGACAAGCACCGAACAGCCAAGCTCCTTACCGACTGCTTCGCAAACCTCATCGGGATTGAGCGGAGAGAGCGAAACACATTCGTTATACGGCGGCAGAGTGCAATCACAGGGGCCGTCGATCGAGCGGGCTTTTTCGCCTGCCACTTTGTAGAACCAGCCTCTTTTGCCAATCAGCTTGCCGAAAGCCGAAACAGCGGCGGCAAGCAAAATCCTCGGCACGCCACACTCAACAAGAGCCATTTCCATCGTTTCGGGAATACCCAAGCCAATGCCGTAAGGCGTTTTGACAACGAACTTGCAAAGCAGCCTTGCAAGGGGGCGTGGGTGAATATCCTTGAGCGGAACAGCTCGTCCCTGCGTACAGCCGACAGCCTTTTCGGTTATAAAAAGAATATCGCCGTCTTTAAGATGCTCCTGAGCGTAACGCTTAACGACATCGATAAGCTTATCCTCGCCTGTTATAACGTGAGTTTTGAGAGCATAGCGCTCATAAACCGTGCCATCAACATTTATGTCCTTTGTTTTTCTTTCATTCACGGTAATGTTATCCATATTATTCCTCTATTCCACATTCAGTTGTTCTTATTATAACCGAAAAAGCGGCAATATTCAAGCGCATTGCAAAGTTATCACAAAAAAATCCCCAAAGCCGTAAGGCTTCGAGGATTTTGATAGCAAAGGTCTGTTATCTCTTTGAGAACTGGGGAGCACGACGAGCGCCCTTGAGACCGTATTTCTTTCTTTCCTTCATACGAGGATCACGAGTGAGGAAGCCGGCCTTCTTGAGAGTTGAACGAACGCTGTCATCATACTGAAGAAGGGCACGTGAAAGACCGTGACGGATAGCGCCTGCCTGACCTGTAACGCCACCGCCTGCGACACGGCAGACAATATCGAACTTATCGGTTGTGCCGGTAAGCTCAAGGGGCTGACGAACGATGAGCTTGAGGGTGTCAAGACCGAAGTAATCATCGATTGAACGATCGTTGATTGTGATTTTACCTGTGCCTGCGTAAACACGAACACGGGCAACTGATTTCTTTCTGCGGCCTGTGCCGTAGAAGTAAGGATTAGTTTCGTACATTATTCATTTGCCTCCCTTCGATTAAAGAGCCCACTCTTCGGGCTTCTGTGCTGCATGCTTGTGCTCTGCACCCTTGTAGATGCGAAGACGAGTAAGAGCATCACGACCGAGAGTTGAATCGGGGATCATACCCTTAACTGCAAGCTGCATTGCGAATTCGGGCTTGGTTTTCATAAGAGTGCTGTACTTAACCTCTTTCATGTTACCGATGTAACCTGTGTGATGGTAGTACATTTTCTGGTTGAGTTTGTTACCTGTAAGGATTGCTTTTTCAGCGTTTATGATGATAACATGGTCACCGCAATCAACATTAGGTGTGAAAATCGGCTTGTGCTTACCACGGAGAAGAACTGCTGCCTGTGCAGCAACCTTACCGAGGGGCTTGCCTGCGGCGTCAAGTACATACCAGCTACGCTTGATTTCGCTTGCTTTGGGCATATAAGTTGACATAGCTTTACCTCCAAATTTCGGTTTGAATTTTATTTCTTTTGCTTGACTATACTACCACAAGTTGATTTTGATGTCAACACTTATTTTTGAATTTTTTAATTTAACAAACTCAAGCTCCGTTTTTCTCTTGTTTTCTCCGTTTTTCATAGCAAATGCTCGCTTTTAATTTTCAAAAAAGTTTGTGGGATTTTACAAATTCGGGCTTTGTTTTTCGTCAAAATACACTTTCATCAAAGCAAAGAAGCCGCCGGCAAAACCGCCGACGGCTTCCGTTTTTTACTTTTTGAACTGCTTTTTAAGGCGCTGTTCTTTTGAAAGAATCATCTTACGCAAGCGGAGCGATTTCGGTGTTACCTCCAAAAGTTCATCATCGCCGATAAACTCCATACATTGCTCAAGGCTGAGCGTTGAATGGGGAACAAGCCTAAGCGCATCATCACTGCCTGCGGCACGGGTGTTTGTGAGCTGCTTCTTTTTGCAAACGTTACAAACAATATCCTCATTCTTTGAACATTCGCCGACGATCATACCCTCATAAACAGGAACACCCGGACCAATGAAAAGTCTGCCTCTGTCCTGAGTGTTGAACAGACCGTAGCCTGTTGATTCACCTGTTTCGTGAACAACGATTGAGCCACGCTCCCTCGTCTGAATTTCGCCCGCATAAGGCTCATAGCCGTGGAAAAGCTGGTTCATAATGCCATTGCCGTTTGTATCGGTGAGGAATTCCGACCTGTAGCCGATAAGACCTCTTGAGGGGATTTTGAACTCAATATGAGTTGAGCCGCCCTCACGCACGCCCATATTTTCAAGCTCTCCTCTGCGTGAGCCGAGCTTTTCGATAACGGCACCGACATATTGCTCAGGCACTTCAACAATAAGAAGCTCAACGGGCTCGCAAAGCACGCCGTCGATTTCCTTGAGAATGACCTTGGGGCGTGAAACGGAGAACTCATAGCCCTGACGGCGCATTGTTTCAATAAGTAT